>NZ_JBEHGL010000014.1:0-69275 GCF_040225085.1 Streptococcus jiangjianxini
GCTGTACGGTAGCTGTTGTACTCATAGCCTTCTGGAACAGAAGCTAGAGCTGCTGTGTAACCTTTACCTGGTTTTACATCTGTGAAGTTGGCATTACCAAACTCATCAGTTTTCACTTGACGACCTGATCCATCTGCTGCCAACAATTCAACGGTTGCGCCAGCTACTGGGTTTGAAGCATTGTCTTTAACAGCGATTGTTGCTGAAGCGTTACCAACTACTTCATCTTCTTTTGGTGCTTCTTCTACTGGTTCGCTAACTTTCTCAACTTTATTAACATTGATGAAATCTTCATAGTGGTCAGTGTTTTTCAATGTAAAGTTTGGACGGAAACCTGTTGCTTCATAACCTTCTGGTACAGCTGCAACTACTGCTGAATAGCTTCCTGGCTTCACATCTGTGAAGTTAGCATTACCAAACTCATCAGTCGCAACTTGACGTCCTTGACCATCTGCTGCCAACAATTCAACGGTTGCGCCAGCTACTGGATTTGAAGCATTGTCTTTAACAGCAATAGTTGCTGAAGCACTACCAACAACGTCTTGACTAACAACTGGAGCTGTATCTCCTGCTGGAAGCTGATCCGCAGATACTGCTTGAGTATTCATACCTAAAAAGGCAATACCTACCAAAACAGATGCTGTGCCGACGCTAAGTTTCTTGATTGAATAGCGTTGTTGTGTTTGAGAACTATCATGTTTACCCTTATAAAACATATTTAATCCCATTCCTTTCTTTTGTAAAGCAAAATAATAGGTAACAGTCACCATCATAGTAACTATTACTATCAGTCATTATATATTATTTTAAAATTTTAATATTTACATTTTTTTGTATTTTGTCACCTTTGGAGAACTTTTTTCTTATATAATATTTCGAAAATCTAAAAATGTTCACAAACAAAGCCAATTTAGCTTTTTTCCAACCTTTGTGTGTGACATCGGAGTGAAGTAAACGTGACAAAAAGTAGTGATCAGCATCATAATCAGACAACCGAACGACTATTCATTAAAGGATTTGCTAAACGTTTAGAACAGTACAAAACCGTCGAAACCATTAAAGTGGCTGAAATTGCGACCGCCTCTGAACTCAGTCGACAAACCTTTTATAAATACTATGAATCAAAAGAAGATTTTATTGAACAATCTATCGCTATTATTCTCGATGATATTACTAAAATATTGACCAACGATCTCAAGTTTGGATATGATGTGATTGTTGAAATGTTGACCTATTTAAAGGATAATCGTGATATCATACTTCCTTTTATTCATTATTACCCTAATATCGACAACATCTTAACAAACTATATCAGAACAACTATCATCAACTCAACGATTGATAATATAGAAGATAAACTAGAACAAGCTTATCAACTTCCTGGTATTTATTCACTTGAAATCTATATTACTACGATTAAAATGATCATTACAACCTGGATAATCAATGATGAGCAAACATCACCAGAGACAATCGCAACTTATATCCTCAAATCTGTTAAGATTTAACGAAGACATTCCTTCCCTGTAATGCTTTAAACATAAAAGGAAACAAGCCCTGAAGGTACTTCTCCCTTATTAGAGCTTGTTCCTTTTTGTAGTTAGCTTATATTACTAGTCTGTCCAGTCTAACCAATTTAGTCAATGATGACATATCATAAAAAACAACTACCTTAATCACTTCATGAAGCGATAAGCAAGCATCAGAATTACCTAATGACAGTCTCTATTGCTCACTTATCTTTAAAGGAATAGCTACCGTGGAAGACTATTTTGCTTGGTTAAAATACTTAAAACTATCCCTAAGCATTTGAAGCACTTTAGTTACGATGGTTAGGGGTCTTGCAATCGAAAAAAATAGTTTTAGTTCTAAAACAATTGTTGCCTCATGATGTGTTGGGGAGCTAACGGTCAAAATTAAAGGAGTTACGAGCCTTCATAACACATCAGCCATACCCCGCAATATCATTTTAAACACCTACAAAACATGCCTCACTCTTAAAAGAATGAGGCATGTTTTGTATGACGACTGCACCAAGTTATAACTTCCGCTATATTGACTTCACGAGAAGCTTAAGAGCCCTGGGAGTTGAATCAGTCAGAAAGTGTGACGTTTTCTGATGTGAAATGATCGGGTGACTGGGTTATTTGATAACGATATTGACTAATTTATTCGGTACCGCTATCACTTTAAGGATGTCTTTATCTTGAAGTTCAGGTTTGACTTTTTCATCTGCCATGGCTAGCGCTTCGAGTTCTTCACGGCTGGCATCTTTTGGAACAACTAGTTTAGCACGCACTTTGCCTTTGATTTGAACAACGATTTCAATTTCGTTTTCAACCAGCTTGCTTTCATCCCATGTTGGCCAAGCGACATGTGAGATAGACTCACCAGATTCGGTTAAAACTTGCCACAACTCTTCACCCAAGTGTGGTGCAAATGGCGCAATTAACTGAACGAATCCCTTGGCGTAGTCCACAAAGAGTTTGTCTTCTTTATTGGCTGCGTTAACAAAGATCATGAGCTGGGCGATAGCTGTGTTGAATTTTAGTTCTTCAATTTGTTCTGTCACAGCTTTAACGGTTTCATGATAGACCTTGTCCAAAGCTCCGCTATTTTCCGACGAAATATCTTTGGTCGTAATGAGACGGTAAACACGGTCGAGGAACTTGCGAGCCCCTTCTAAGCCTTCTTCAGACCAGGCAATTGATGCGTCAAGTGGTCCCATAAACATCTCATAGACGCGAAGGGTATCTGCACCGTACTGCTCAACCACATCATCAGGATTGACAACATTTTTGAGAGACTTAGACATTTTAGCAGGTGCTTGTTCAAGCTCTTCCCCTGTTTCGATATTGAAGAATGACCCGTCACGTTTTTCCACCTTATCCGTCGCAACGAGCGCTCCACGGCTATCACGATAGCTTGTTCCCAAAATCATTCCTTGGTTAAAGAGTTTTTGGAATGGTTCTTTGGTCGGAACAACTCCCAAGTCATAGAGAACCTTGTGCCAGAACCGAGCGTAAAGCAAGTGAAGAACGGCATGTTCAGCACCACCAACATAGATATCAACTGGCAACCATTGTTTCAAAAGGTCTTCATCAGCTAATTTTTCATCGTTGTTCGGATCAATATAACGAAGATAGTACCAGCTTGAACCAGCCCATTGTGGCATAGTATTGGTTTCACGGCGTCCCTTAACCCCATCTTCACGGGTTACTTCAAGCCAGTCAGTGATATTGGCAAGTGGCGACTCTCCAGTTCCTGAAGGGCGGATGTCTTTGGTCACAGGAAGGACAAGTGGCAATTCACTTTCTGGAACTGCTGTTGAAGTACCATCTTCCCAATGAATGATTGGGATTGGCTCACCCCAGTAGCGTTGGCGACTAAAGAGCCAGTCACGCAAGCGGTAGTTGACTTGTTTCTTACCAAAATCATTTTCCTCGAGGAAGTCAATCATCTTATCAATAGCTTCTTCCTTGTTAAGCCCATCAAGAAATCCTGAATTGATGTGAAGGCCATCTTCGGTATAGGCTGCTTCTTCAACATTTCCACCTTCTAACACAGGAATGATGTCAAGGTCAAATTGTTTCGCAAACGCCCAGTCACGTTCATCATGAGCAGGTACAGCCATGATAGCACCGGTTCCGTAGCTTGCAAGAACATAGTCAGAAATCCAGATTGGGATTTCCTTACCATTGGCCGGATTGACAGCGTAAGCTCCGGTGAAGACT
This sequence comes from Streptococcus jiangjianxini, assembly GCF_040225085.1. Lineage (NCBI taxonomy): Bacteria > Bacillati > Bacillota > Bacilli > Lactobacillales > Streptococcaceae > Streptococcus > Streptococcus jiangjianxini. The sequence continues at coordinate 3,735 of NZ_JBEHGL010000014.1, forward strand.
CCAGTTTTTTCTTTGGCTAAATCCGTACGCGCTAAATCGGATTTTAGACTAGCAGCACGTTTGTATTCAGAAATAGCCTCTGCTTGTGCCGCTGACGTGATGACGTCTACCAAGTCATGCTCAGGTGCCATAACAGCATAAGTAGCGCCAAAAAGCGTATCCGGACGAGTGGTGAAGACCGTAAAGTCTTTGTCTGTGTCCTTGATTTTAAAAGTCACATGGGCACCAGTAGATTTTCCAATCCAGTTGCGTTGCATGTCTTTAATAGACTCTGGCCAATCCACTTCTTCCAAATCTTCTAAAAGGCGTTCTGCATAGGCTGTGATTTTGAGCATCCATTGGCGCATTGGTTTTCTAACCACCGGATAGCCTCCACGCTCAGAAGTGCCGTCAGGCAAGACTTCTTCATTGGCAATGGCTGTTCCAAGTTCTTCAACCCAGTTGACAGGAACTTCAGCTTCATAGGCTAGCCCTTTTTCATAGAGTTTGGTAAAAATCCACTGGGTCCATTTGTAATAGTTAGGATCAGTCGTGTTGACTTCACGATCCCAGTCGTAGGAGAATCCTAGCGCATTGATTTGACGTTTGAAATTGGCAATATTTTCCGCAGTAAACTCCGCAGGGTCATTACCAGTATCCATCGCGTACTGCTCAGCAGGTAAACCAAAGGCATCCCACCCCATAGGGTGAAGGACATTGTAACCTTGCGCACGCTTATAGCGACTCAAAATATCGGTCGCTGTATACCCTTCTGGATGCCCCACATGGAGGCCTGCTCCTGATGGGTAAGGGAACATGTCAAGGGCGTAAAACTTGGGTTTTGACGTATCAGTCCCTGTTTTAAATGTATGATTTTTAGCCCAAAAATCTTGCCATTTGGGCTCGATTATTCCATGATTATAGGTACTCATAGCTATTTCACTCCAATTTTGTATGATGTTTCCATTATATCATGTTAAGAGCATTTTGGCGGTCTATCTCAGTTATAAAATTTAGAAAATCTTGATGATTATTATCAAAAGCCCTATACTAAAGAAAAAAGCTGGAGCTACCACTATAGATATGAAAAAGAATTTCGCTTACTACTGGCAATCTTTTTGTGTCATCAATGCCACGATCTGTCTGGTTACAGCCATTGCCAACCTATTATTTCCTGACCATTTAGCAATTTGGGATACTAGTACCATCTGCTACATCTTTTTTCTCCCCCTTATCATTAGTAACAAAATAGACCTCAAGAGTCATTATCGGGCGATCATCGGTCTCTTTCTCATACTGGTTGTCAACCCTATTCTGGAAAAACTGGTACCCATCACAATCTATCTAAGCACACAACAAATTTTTCTTCTTAGCTTATTCTTTGGCTTACTTACAATAGGGAATTATCGCTATCAAAAAAGAAAGAATACATCACAATGAAAAAAGAACTCTTCTACTATTGGGAGGCTTTCTGCCTGCTCAATGCTAGCTTATGTGGAGCATTTGCCCTGACATTGCTACTCTTTCCGGATATTGTTCCAACATTCGGCTTTTCTCAGTTAAGTAACTTCTTTCTCCTTCCTCTTGTGCTTAACCATAAAATGAAAACCAAGTTTCGCTATCGCTTTTTAATCGTTATAGTTTTTATCATTATTTTATCACCCATTTGGGAGTATTTTGTAACAGATAGGATTCCGCTGTCGCCGTTCCCTTTATTCATAGCTAGCCTTATCCTTGGTATACTAGCTTTTATTAACCATATTCGTGGTAAATTCTGATGGTTGAAAGCATTTATAGAGATCAGATAGCAACTGCTTACACGTGTCTTCTTTATACACTGTCTACAGCACACACAGCGATAGAGTGCAATGGTGAGTGGCTTTAATGACCAGATTGGGACAGCTACCCTTTAAATTTACTCTAAACTGTTCTTCTAAACCATAGTGCCAGTCAGTATTGTTTTCTATTAACTAAAAAAACTTTAGGCAGTCGTTGACGCTACTAAACCATTTTTAGCTACCAGTAAAATAGCAAAATCACCTAAAACCACGGTTAATGAACCCTTGATTTTAGGTGATTTTGCTTACCTTGATAATAACTACTGTAATGACTAATTCCTAACAAAGCTGATAAGACTAGCATTCTAGCAGCTACTGGCAGACCAATCAATGCACATGGTAGCCACCTTGTAAGATTAATGACTACGACTCATCAAATCACTCCATCTGTCCATGTTGTTGTAAGAACCAGTAGACAGCACCGATCCTTCCTGCTTCGTTCCCTAATTTAGCCGCACTCACTTGATCAGGATAAAATTGTTCTGATTGCAATCGTGACTTCAACTGGGCTTCAATAGAGGGCAAAAGAATCTCGGAACGTTGGAAAATACCACCACCCAGGATAATCCGTTCGGGATTTAAGGTATAGATCATAGGAAGTAATCCCTGCGCTAAATAAGCACAGAAGGATTGAACGACCTGATAAGCAACCTCATCTCCTTCGTCATAAGCTTTAAAAATGGTTTTGCCAGAAGCCCTTTTCAACTGCTTTAATTGACAATAGCTTTGCACAAGAGAAGTTGTTGAGGCATAGTCTTGGAGCGTTTTGTCAGCTAAAGGTAAATAGCCCACTTCTCCTGCTGTCTGGGAAAAACCGCGCCAAACCTGACCATTTAAGATGACAGCTCCTCCAACACCTGTACCTATGGTTAAACATAAGCTACTGCTAGAATCACGCGCAGCACCTAACCATGCTTCTCCTAAGGCGGCACAATTCACATCATTTTCCACCGAACAAGGGAGGTCAAAGGTTGATTCCACCAAGGCTTTCAAAGCCGTCCCTGTATATTGTGGAATCGTTGGACCTGCATAAATCACTTCTCCTAAAGTAGCATCAATAACACCAGCGCTGGAAATTGCTACACCATCGAGGTTGACTCCCATCGCTAAATAATCATTAATGAGCGTCACTAAAGCCTTACGGATATCGTTCGTTTTTAGTGTCAAATTTACAGGCGTATCAATTTCTTTAAAGAGATTTTGAGCCTGGCCAGAATGATTATAAACATCACTTTTGATACTGGTACCTCCAATATCAATTCCCAATATCATGTTGACCTTACCTCCTTAAACTATTTCATTATCAGTTCACCATTCATAGGGCAAACACCATCAAGACATGTTTAATTTAAAGACAATCTTTCGGATGGTTTCTGATTCCCTTACTATTAAGCCAGTTTTGTGGGCATCATTCGCATCTAAAATGAGCACATTTCCAGGTGATAAAACAAGTTCACTAGCTTGCTTACCTGTCATTTGCTGCCAATCACCAGCTTCATCATAATCTCCTAACGCCATTTGTGTTAAAAAGTTATGGTAAATCCGTTCCTCTCCTGAAATAATATAGTGAACATCATACTCGCGACGATGACTTTCCCAGACACGCTGATCCTCAGTTGTTGACTCATACTGAATCACATTGAAATAAAAATCATCATTAACAGTGTGCATACCCGTCTCAAGGTCTGAGAGATCTAAGTTCGACAAGACAGGTCGAATGATATCTAACAGCTCATGCTTGTCGATTTTCTCGATTGTTTCGTAAAATTCCATCTGACAACTCCTATTTAAAATTTAAACTCAATATTCGTCTCCATCAACCAGTTGGATACCATATCATTTAAGTGGACATTGACCGCATCATGACCATATTCAGGAAGAAGAAAATGTTCCTTTTCGGATTGGATACGGTTGTATATGGCATACTGCGTGGATGGGAAACAGACGTCATCATCTAGGCAGGTGACAAACTTCACTGGGCACTTAATCAAATGACTGAAATTTTTAATATCAATATAGGATAAGGTCTTCAAAATGTTATCCTCTGTTTGATGGAAAGGATCGTGAAATTTGAAATAACGGAACAATTCGTCATAAGCTTCACTATGATTACCTAGTTCTAAAACACGTTTGAAATCACCCAAAAATGGGTAAATGGTTACACAGTTTTGAATTCTCGGATTGAGAGCTGCAGCCACTAAAGCTAAAGCTCCACCTTGAGAGCCACCATAACTAGAAAAGCGAGTTTCATCAACCTCATCAAATGTTGCTACAATTTCAATCAAACTATAAACATCTAAATAAATATCTTTATAAAATAGCGCATCAGGACCATCTATCATTCCACGAATAATCTGCCCCTTGACCGTATTGCCATTAAACACTGCATTATCCAAGGATCTGCCAGACTGACCCCTGACATCCATCGCCACGATACCATAGCCCAAGGCTGCGTATGAAAATAAAACTGACCAGTCTGGATTTTGTCCCATATAGCCATGAAAGTGAAAAATAACAGGTACTTTTTCGCTGGTTTTTGGCAAGATACAACGAGCATAGACATTCCCATCGTTTGTCCCCTTAAAATACAGGTCAATGCAGCGAAGATTAGGCGTATTAAAATCCTGCTCTTCAATCACATGATCAAACTGACCTGGTAGGGCTGCTATATTCTTCTGCCAAAACTCATCAAAATCATCTGGAACATCTTGTCTGCCTCTGTAAGTCTTCATATCAGACAAGGACATCGTGTCTTTCATGTTACTAGCCTCCTTTCTTAATCTTCTTTTGAATCACTTGTTAATGTGTGGATGGTTAAATTATTAAGATCGTTCGTTTGTTTGAACAAAAGACTAAAGAGATAGCCAAACACTACCGTTGCCAATAGGGCAAGCACAGCCACTAAAAGGGCTGACATGTTAGCATTGTTTGCTAGGAAACTAAGAATCACACTTGTGATAAACCCTAATAAAGCACCTCTTGCATTGGCTTTTGTCGTAAAGATACCTAGCACAAATAAACCAACAACCGGAACTCCAAACATTCCTGACACGGCTAGGAAAATATCCCATGTTGAAGAAGAATTACCAGCAATGAAATAAAGTGTAATGAGGGTACTTAAACTTCCTGAGATAATGATAACCCAACGAGCCAACCAAACATCCGAAATAGCTTTGAATGATTTGTTAAAGAACCGTTGCTTAAAATCAACTACAAAACAAGAGGAAATAGCATTGAGACTAGATGAAATCGTTGATTGAGCTGCTGCAAAAATAGCGGCAATAACCAAACCAGCTAGACCTGCAGGAAGCTGTGTAATAATAAAGTAAGGGACGATGGCACTAGTGTTAAAACCTTCTGGAAGTGACCCTGTATGAGTATAAAAGCTAAATAAAACAGTACCCATTCCAAAGAAAAGAGGAATTGCAGAAAGAGATAGCCAACCTGACATCCATAAAGACTTAACAGCTTCTTTAATGGATTTGGTTGTTAAAAATCTCTGAACAACATCTTGACTTCCAGCGTATTGATACAAGGTATTTGCAAACTGACCAATAAAAATAAGAGGAATAAAGTTTGCTAGATCTGAGGCGTTGAAGTTTTTGCCAACTGAAATGAACTTATGATGTTCTACGGTGTCACTTAACAGTGTGCCCAAACCACCATCAACCTTGCTAATACCGATAACAACAACCAAGAAAGCACCCGCTAGTAAGATAATTGCTTGAATCGCATCGCTCCAGATAACCCCTTCAATACCTCCTAGGAAGGTATAAATAATACATAATAATCCTACAATGGCTGCAATTAAAAAGGGATTAATGTCTGTTACAGAAGTAACAGCAAGAACAGGCAAGTAGATAACAACCGCCATCCGACCAAGGTGATAAATAATGAAGAGAAAACTACTCATCGCACGCAAGGTGACACTAAACCGTGATTCCAGATATTCATAGGCTGTTGTGACATTTAGTCGTCTAAAAAATGGGATAAAATATTTGGCCATTAATGGAATAATCAAAAAGATAGTTAAGGTTCCAACAGCATATGACCAGTCTGTTAAAAAGGAGCGCTCTGGGACAGCCATGAAGGTAATAGAGCTCAAAGTTGTCGCATAAACACTTAGTCCTGCCGCCCAAGAAGGTACTTTCCCGTTGGCTTTAAAGAAAGCGTCTGTACTCTCACTTGATTTTTTAGTGAAGTAAGCGCCCACTAACAGCATAACTCCTAGATAGACGATAACCATGAACCAGTTCAAGGCTCCAAACGATGCTTTATCCATATTCTTTCTACCTCATCTATTCTTTAAATGCTGACCGTGCATCGTTGATCATCTGCGCGGCTTCTTTTGCAATGTCGATATCCTTTTCTGAAAGCTCTTCGAGCGGTCTACGAACAGAACCTAGATCAAGATTTTCATTGAGACGTAGCACTTCCTTGATAACGGCATAAAGATTGGCACGACCTGAGACCATCTTGTAAATAATACTATTAATGCTGTATTGTAACTCTTTTGCTTTTTCAAGCTCTTTTTCAGCGATTAAATCATTGAGTTTCAAGAAAAGATCTGGCATAACCCCGTAAGTACCACCGATACCTGCTTCTGCTCCCATGAGACGGCCGCCTAAAAACTGCTCATCTGGTCCATTGAAAACAATGTAATCCGAACCACCATCAGCAACAAACAGCTGGATATCTTGGACAGGCATTGACGAATTTTTAACACCTATCACGCGCGGATTCTGGCGCATTTCAGCATACAGACTGCTAGTCAAGGCCACACCAGCTAGTTGTGGAATGTTGTAGATGATAAAATCAGTATTTGGAGCAGCCTTGCTGATGTCATTCCAGTAAGCGGCTATCGAATATTCAGGCAACTTAAAGTAAATCGGCGGAATCGCTGCAATAGCATCAACGCCAAGCGCTTCTGAATGCTTAGCCAACTCAATACTATCACGAGTATTATTGCAAGCAACGTGGTTAATGACAGTCAACTTCCCTTTAGCAACTTCCATAACAGCTTCAATCACTTGTTTGCGATCTGAGACGCTTTGATAAATGCATTCTCCAGAAGAACCATTAACATAAATCCCCTTGACACCTTTATCAATATGATACTGGACTAATGCTTTCACACGCTCTGGACTAATGTCACCGTTATCATCATAGCAAGCGTAAAATGCGGGAATAATACCTTTATATTTATCTAAATGTGTCATTATAAACTCCTTTTATTTAATAATCCTTTGCTGCTTCAATAAATGGTTTCGCGATAATAAGTGGTCTTGTAATAGCTGAGCCAACAACAACACTATCGACACCTAATTGCAAAACACGTTTCACTTTATCTGGAGTGTTGATATTTCCCTCAGCAATAATAGGGGCATCCACCATAGCTCTAGCTTGGCGAATCAGATCAAAATCATCACTCTCAATAACCAATTGTTGACTCTGTTTCGTGTAACCAACTAAAGTAGTTCCTACAAAGTCAAAACCGAGCTGATCTGCTGCGAGCATTTCATTTAGGGTAGAACAGTCTGCCATCAGTAACTGATCAGGGTAGGCTTGTTTTATCTCTTTGACAAATGCTTCTAGTGATTGTCCACCAGGACGAGTTGAGGTCGTTGCATCAACAGCAATAATATCAACACCAACCGCAACCAACGAAGCTACCTCATCCAATGTAGGTGTGATAAAGGCTTCTGCATCGTCATAATCTTTCTTAATAATCCCAATAATCGGCAGATCTACGACTTGCTTAATCTCCGTAATATCTCTCACGCTGTTAGCACGGATACCGACAGCTCCAGCTTCTTGTGCTGCCTTTGCAAAAAGTGGCATAACGCCTCCTTTTTCGGAGTACATTGGCTCTCCAGGCAAGGCTTGACAAGAAACAATCACACCACCTCTAATTTTCTCCAAGATGTCTTGTGCGCTCTGCATTACATTTCCTCCTTATCAATAATCGTTTGTTGATAGCGCTCTTGTTTTTGCTGAACATCAATATCAAGGTAATAAGCAAATAAGCAATCAATCACTAGCAACAATGGAAACTGTGGTGAAATCCGGTTACCATAAGCGAGATTGTCCGTTGAAGCTAAGAGAATCAGCTCATCCCATGGAGAGTCTTGACCGGCTTCTTTTTGTGTTGTCAATAAAATGGTCTTAGCACCTCTATCCTTAACACGAAGCAAAGCATCAATAACTGCTTTCGTTTTCCCTGAAATTGATGCACCAATCACCAAACAAGTCTCATCTGCTAGCATACTCGCCCAGAGCAACTCGTCATTGTCTGTCACAATATCGCAAATCAATCCCAGCCGCATAAACCGCATCTTCATTTCTCTAAGAGCCTGACCTGAGCTCCCTTTCCCATAAAGATAAATGCGCTTGGCATTTTCAATAAGACTCGTCACCCTAGCCAATTGGCTTTCATCCAAAATCGAATAGGTTTTTTGCAAGAGCTGGTCATAATCAGCCAAAACCCTTTTGGTCACATCCCTTTTTAAAATCAAAGAAGCGTTAGCAGCAGCTTCTTGTGATTCCTGATAGGAAAACACAAATTCCCGATAGCCAGCAAAGCCACACTTTTGAGCAAAACGTGTCAAGCTAGCCTTTGACACATGTAGTTGCTGACAGACATTAATGGCCGATAAATCCTTGAGATCCTGCCCATCGATAAAGTATTGGGCAATAGTTTGTTCGGTTGACGTCATTGAGTCTAGATAAGATTCAATCAAAGGAATCACATTTTTTGTTAGATTTGCCATTTACTTACCTCACACCATAGAGTATAGCGCTTACAGAATGTTATTTCAATAAAATAAAAGAAATAGAAACTAGTTTCTATTTCTCTTTATCATAATCTTTGCGTAACCAGGAAATTAAAACTAATTTCACTAGATAGTCCTTACGGTATCATCTCCTAGTTTTAGTTAAGAGATAAACCATCTCTAAGTTTCTTAATATCATCTGGACGTGTCCGGCAACAACCTCCAACTAGAGTTAGCTGCTCAAACATTTCTTGCCATTTTTTATGGTAAGCGGCTACCTCATGTGTTACCGAATCACTCGCATGCCAAGTTTGCGTATCCCCATGGTAAACTTCCCCTGAATTTGGGTAGGCCACAAGAGGTAAAGAGGTTAAACCAACTAACTGGCTTAGGACTTTTTCGCAAATCTCAGGAGAGCTGCAATTCACTCCCAGTGCTATGATCTGTGGGCAATCTTGAACTAGTGCGACTAACTCCCTTAGACCCGTCCCGTCCGATAAGCTAGCACCATCTTGTGAGGTGACACTGATATAAGCTTCTGCTTCTGGAAATTCTTCTGATAGTAGTTCTGTCAAAGCTTTGATTTCCAAAATATTAGGCATGGTTTCTAAAGCTAGTAAATCCACTTCTTCTTTTAAAAACAAAGCAATCCGAGAACGATGAAAATCCTTCAAGGTTTCCTTGCTGACCTGTCCATACTCTCCTGTGTATTCAGATCCATCTGCCAAATAAGCAGCATAAGGACCAACATCACCAGAGATTAAAGGATAAACACGTGTGCCTTTTACCTTTTCATCGACTTTCTCCCAAGCCTTTTTTCGAGCTGCCTTTGCCAATTCAACACTCTTAATAATCAAGGCCTCTGCCTCTTGGTTGGAAATACCAACTCCCTGCAAACTGGAAAGACTAGCCTGATAAGTAGAGGTTGTTATAATATCAGCACCAGCCAAAACATAGTCTTCATGAATCTTTGTAATAGCGTCTGAATCGTTAATCAAATACTTTGCCGACCACAATTCTCCACTAATATCATAACCTCTAGCCTCTAACTCTGTTCCTAAAGCTCCATGTAAGATGACAACATCTTTTTGAGATAATAATTCCTTAAACTGTCCCATTAAATAACCTCCTACCAAGTTTTAAATTTCCATCTGTGGTAACCATAACAAGCCAACATAAATGGAATCCCAAAATATAAGCCCGGTCTTTGCGCCTCATCCCAAGCAATACCAATGACTGAAACCACCAACAAGCCAATCGTTAGCCAGGGCAAAGCAGGGGAGCAAGGAGTGCGATAAGATAACTCTGACAAAGAGTGCTCTTTCATGAACGCTTTTCTAAAACGTATCTGCGCTAAAGGAATAGACAGCCAAGTCACAACCACTGCAAAACCTGCAATGGATACTAGGGCTAAGAAGACTGTATCGGCAGCATAGACACTAGCAACCAAGGCAATCACTACACCTACCATAGAAAGCCACATGGCTCGCATCGGAACACCATGTTTATTGATACGAACAACATTTTTGGAAATCATCCCCTCATTAGCTAGAGGCCAAAGCATACGGCTAGACGCATAAAGACCAGAAGTTGATGCTGATAAAATAGCTGATAGGATAATCACATTCATGATGTCAGCTGCGTAAGGGATCCCAATCTTATCTAAAACAAGAACAAAAGGTGCCTCTGTCACACCAGCTTCTGACATTGGTAATAGTGAAGCCAAGACCAACATAGTGAGAACAAAGAAAACGACCAATAAACCAATGGTAGACTTGATAGCCTTGGGTACAGCTTCTTTGGGATTATCCGTTTCACCAGCTGCAATTCCAATCATTTCAACTCCAGAGAACGCGTAGTTCACTGATAACATAACCGAAACTAAGCCAACTAAGCCATTTGGTAAGAGTCCGTCTGTAAAGACGTTTTCAAAAAGCGGCGCTGATGAATGCCCTTCAAATGGTAAAATACCAAAAATCGCCAGTAAGCCTAAAATAATGAAAATCAAGATAGCATAAGCTTTAATACTGGAAAAATAAGTCTCCGCTTTGGCAAACCACCCCACACTTAGCATATTTAAGCCAAAAACAAGGATGGCAAACATCGTCGCAAATACCCAAATGGGAACTTCTGGGAACCAGCGTTGTGCCAACAGGGCTGCGCCAACAAATTGCGATGCCAGAGCTACAACCCAGCAAAGCCAATACATCCAAGCTACCATAAAGCCTGTTCCAGGACTGATAAACTTAGTAGCATAGGTGTGAAAGGACCCTGTGACTGGCATAGCTACGGCTAATTCTCCCAATGAAAACATCACCAAGTACACCATGACCCCTCCAAACAAATAAGAGAAGATTGCCCCGAATGGGCCCGCCTGAGCAATCGTATAACCAGAACTTAAAAACAAACCTGTTCCAATCACCCCTCCTATCGAAAGCATCTGAAGGTGACGACTGGTCATCTCTCGCTTGTACTGCCCCTCATTGTCAAATTGGTGATTATCCATCCTCATCCTTTCTCCTTTACCTCTTTTTGACGATTAGAGTCCTTAACTAAAATTGACAGACATTTTTATCGTACTTAAGATACTAACATGAATTTCTTTGTCTGAAACATAGTTATTTTTTAAAAAAGGTTATAGGATGAACCTATAACACCTACTTCTTATTAGCATCAAGCCTTTATACCCCTTTTAAATAAAGGCATGATCTAAAATAACACCTCCATAAACGACCTTAGCTCCTTGTAAACCCTTAAGCATTTTTGACACCGGCAGGTAGTGGCGTTGATAACTAATACCATAAAAATATCAGTATCCATTGACATATTGAGGCATGTCATTCCTATTTTAACTATTTAAAAGGTTCTAACGTATTTATCTCAAAAAGAGGTGTCTCGCCATTTTTATTGGCAATATCAAGATTTTTTAGTTTTCGTATAAAATGGTTAATCCTTCAAACCTTAATTTGTCAGCTTAGCAATTCTTGTGAAGGTGAAAACTTACTTGGTCTACACCCTTCCATCTAAACTCAGTTGTTCTGATATACGGTATTTAACATTAAATCTTAATAATTTTAATTATTATAATCACTATATAATTATGACTGTTAACATAAAATATAAATAATATTATTCAAGCACATGCTCCTGTCTCTTTCAATAAAGCGGATATAATAGCAAACAAATGCTATCACAAAACAAAACATCCATACATTTACACTGATTTATACAGAGACCAAAACATCGATTTTCATACAAAGTGATCTTTAATAATTATTCATTTCCCGTTGTGACATTGAACGATTTAATTATTTATTATATAATATTGCATGTATATTAAAACATTAAATAAAACTTGGAGGATGATGTGAGAAAAACAATCGCAAAGAAACAGTTAGCTGCTGTAGCCTTAATAACTACAAGTACACTAATGATGTACACACAACAAATAGAAGCTCAAGAGGAGACGCCGCTTACCACGTCAACGGAAACACCCGTAAACACTGAAATAGACAACGATCATGCTCCATCAACGGTCAACACACATGAAACTGTGCCAGAAAGTTATTCTTCAGCACCCGAAACATCTGCTCAAACCCCAGAAACGACTCTTGATTCTGAGTTAGACAGCACTAATGTTACAAAAATTTGGGAAGAGAGTCAGCAAGGAGCAGGTACTGTCACAGCAGTCCTTGACAGTGAACTAAACAGTGATCACGAGGTTTTCTCAAACACAGATCTTAAAACGCCTAAAGTAGCAAAAGAAGATGATCTAAACCGATTAAAAAATGAGGCAAACATTGATTATGGTAAGTGGATTTCATCTAAAATTATTTTTGCTCATAATTACCTTAAAAACAATGATGATCTCGCAGGAACAGACACACACGGAAGTCATGTGTCTGGTATTGCCGTTGGAGAAAGTACACAACCAATGGACAATGGATTGAAAATGACCGGTGTTGCCCCACAATCTCAACTCATTTTTATGAAGGTCATTGGAGGCGCTGATGAATTAAGAGCCAAGGCTATTATTGATGCCATTCATTTAGGTGCTGATAGCGTCAATATGAGTTATGGGAAAGGTGCAGATTCTAAAAATCATCTGCACCCTGATATGGTTAAGGCAATCCAATTAGCAAAAGACAAGGGAGTTTTCTTAATTGCAAGCGCGGGCAATGATCGTGCTTTTGGGGATATTTCAAAAAAACCTCTCGCAACAAATCCCGACTTTGGGGTCGTCGCAGCCCCAGGTTTATCAGAAGATGTCATCAGTGTAGCTGCTTATCAGAACCCTTATAGATACAGCGAATATTTAACAACATCAACACATCAAAAAATAGCCCTTTCAACCAGTCAAGGTTTACTTACCGAATTTGATAAAACAAGACAATACCAGTTTGTTGATGCTAAATTTGGAAGGAAAGAAGACTTTAAAGGTATTGATGTCAAAGATAAAATTGTTTTAATTCAACGCGGAGAGATTGATTTTGCCGATAAAATTACTAATGCCATCACAAATGGAGCCGCAGGGATTCTCATTTACAATGATACGCCAGGAGAGAATCTAACATTACCATTGCCTAAAAAGCTTGCTAAGATACCTTCTGGTTTTATTAGTCAAAAAGATGGGCAAGCGCTCTTAAACAATACAAATCAGAGATTGTCATTCACTAAGCAATATCAGATTTTCAAAAATCCTGGTGGTAATCAAATCGCCGGCTTCTCCAGTTGGGGGCTTACTGCGGATGGTCATTTAAAGCCAGACGTTGCAGCTCCAGGAGGATTTACCCTCTCAGCTGCTTTCAAGGGAAGTAAGGATTATGAGTTGATTAACGGTACTAGTGCCGCAGCTCCCCATGTTGCTGGTCTAGTCAATCTTTTAAAACCTATCTATCAAAAACGTTTTCCAAATAAAACACCTAAAGAATTAGCAATTCTCATAAAGCAGATTATGATGAGTTCAGCAACTGCTATTTTTAATGACCAAGAAAAAGCTTATGTTTCACCACGACAACAAGGAGCAGGGCTCGTAGATGCCAAAAAAGCTGCTTCTGCTACCGCCTATGTAACAGATCAGAACAACAAAAGTAAAATCCATCTTGGTGATGTAACAAATACATTTCATTTAGTGGCAAAAATTCATAATCTAAGTTCCTCTCCTACTAAATTTTATTATACAGCGCATGTAGGCACAGATAAGGTTGAGAATCAACACTTTGCACTAGCGCCAAGACATTTGCTATCAACTGAACTTAAAACCGTTACTGTGCCAGCTAATACAACACTAGACATTAGCATCCCAATTAATGTGACTCCGTTTCATAATCAACTGAGCAAACTGATGCCTAACGGCTACTTTCTGGAAGGCTTTGTTCGCTTTATGACGTCTCCAAATCATTCTGAAGTGATGAGCATTCCTTTCATTGGTTTTCGTGGAACAGGTAAGTTCGCTGATTTAAATGCAGTGGAAAAATCTATCTATGAAACCCCAAGTAAAACATTTTATTATGAACGCCCTAATCATTTGCAAGATGGCGAATTTGAGGTCAATGACTTCAAAGAATTTAACTCACAAAATTTCACAGCTCTCCTTAGCCAATATGGGTCGTGGGGATACCTGCAAGAATCTAAACGTCCAGATTTTATTGAAGAAGAAGCCTTAGAATTTCGCTCAACTACTGTTTTAGGTACTTATGATAAAACTGGTGCTCAAAATATCAAAAAATTAGTCTTCAAAGATGGAAAACCTTACTTAGCACTTTCACCAAATGGAGATGGTATTATGGATACCGTTGCGTTTAGAGGAACACTGCTACGAAATGTAAAAGATCTAAAGGCCAAGGTCTATCGACAATCTGACCTTACAAATGCGATTTGGGAAAGCCCCGAATCCTCAACAGCTGATAAACATTACAGTGAATCACTAGAAAAAACAGGCCCTGCAACTACCTTTGAAAAGACCAAATGGGACGGAAAAGATCAATATGGTCACTATGTTGGTGATGGGCATTATATCTACCGTATCGTATTTACTCCTATTTCTGAGGGAGCAAAAGAACAACATATGGATTTTGAGTTGACACTCAAGACTACTCCACCTGCATTACCTTCATCAGCAAGCTATGATCATACTTCTCGGCTGGTCAGAGTAGTATCTACTCAACCATCAAAAACTAAGGCTTCTATTTTTCGAACACGTTTAGCTTATACTGATATGGAAGAAGGCTTTCCAGTTATTCGTTATATAGAACCTCACCAGGACGGAACTTTTAGCATTCCAAAAACTTTCCTCAACGAATCTGAAGAAACTACCGAACTGACACCTGAGCACCTAACTTATGTCGCTGAAGATTTCGCAGGTAATTATTCTCATGTCAAACTTACCGAAATTCTAAATAAAGAAAATCATCTACCTGATGTCCCTAAAAAAGACGAACCTAAAATCGGGGAGTCTGAAAAAGACAATACTGAAAAAGACGAACCTAAAATTGAGGAGTCTGAAACGGAGAAACCTAAAAAAGACGAGCCTAAAATCGGGGAGTCTGAAAAAGACAATACTAAAAAAGACGAGCCTAAAATCGAGGAGTCTGAAACAGAGACGCCTGAAATAGAGAGTCCTCAAATCGATAAGCCTGAAATAGACAATACCGAAAAAGAGGGACCTGAAATAGACAATACCGAAAAAGACGAGCCTAAAATCGAGGAGTCTGAAACAGACAATACTGAAAAAGACGAACCTAAAATCGAGGAGTCTGAAACAGACAATACTGAAAAAGACGAACCTAAAATCGAGGAGCCCGAAACAGACAATACTGAAAAAGACGAACCTAAAATCAAGGAGCCCGAAACAGACAATACCGAAAAAGACGAGCCTAAAATCGGGGAGCCCGAAACAGACAATACCGAAAAAGACGAGCCTAAAATCGGGGAGCCCGAAACAGACAATACTGAAAAAGACGAACCTAAAATCGAGGAGTCTGAAACGGAGACGCCTAAAAAAGAGAGCCTTGAAAAAGATTCTCCAGACAAAAATATTCCAAAAGCAGAGGACAACCCCAAAATCCTGTCAGCAGGTGTCAATAAAACTTTCAAGAGAGCTCCTCTCGTTTCTCCAGAAAATCCACTCACGTCTGACAAAGATCAGCAAGGCAAAGGTACGGAAAGCAAAACCTACCATCAAACTCCTAAACTTCCTCAAACAGGCGATTCAACTAAGCATACAACACTACTGGGCCTATTAAGTTTATCTTTCTGCTTTATACTAAACTTAGTATCTCATCGCCAAAAAAAGGAACAATAACGCTGTATTGCTCCAAAAGTTAGACAAGAAATGATTGAAAGGATTTAGTTCTGCATTGTGCAGAGCTAGGTCTTTTTCTATTATGCGTCAAGTATATGAATTGACTAGACTAATCTAGATAGCATTTCTAAAGTGAAGACCTTTTGGTACTAGACTCTAGATGATACCAATGTTAAGTGAGATAGTTTGGTAACTTTCTTTCTAACTTTACGATAAAAATGAGCACTAATCTATTAGACTAACGATGGTTCGTCCTAAATGGCTGCCAGTTTTGAGCATTTCCAAGTGCTTAGGAAGTTCCTCTAAGTCAATCGTATTCGTCTCTAGCTTCTCAAGGATACTATGGTATTGAGCTAATTCTGACCAGGCTTCAAGACGTTTCTGATGACTGATATTAACAGAGTCTATGCCTAGTACATTAACCCCCCGTAAGATAAATGGCAAGACAGTCGTTTTTAATCCAATTCCCCCTGCATTGCCGCACAAGGAAATTGCGCCGCCATAAGCCAGTTGAGGAAGCAGGTGGCTTGCCACATCACCACCAACCGTATCGAGGACAAACTCATACTGTTCTTTCAATAATAAGGGCTTTTCTTTAATAAAAATGGCTTCTGGTCGAATGACTTGATCAGCCCCTAGACGACTGACAAGCGGCTCTTGATAATCTTTGCGCACAAGTGCTGTCACATTACTATAACCACGCGCTTTTAAAAGCGCTAGCGCAACTGATCCGACACCACCACTGGATCCTGTCACTAAAACACGCGCTTCTTTGCTATCTGAAAGCCCAGCATTTTCCAAAGCCAAAATCGACAAAATCGCTGTTAAACCAGCTGTTCCGTAACTCATAGCGTCTTTCAAGCTAAGCCCTTTGGGCAGGGGAATCACCCAGTTTTTAGGAACACGTGCATACTGAGAAAAGCCTCCCGTATGTGACATGCCCATCTCATAACCTGTAACAAGGACTTCTTGCCCTTCTTGAAAATCAGCACTTTCTGATGATACCACTATCCCAGCCAAGTCAATTCCTGGAATCATTGGGTAGTTTCGGATCACTCCGCCCTTTGGCTGAACTGCTAGCATATCTTTATAATTGAGCGAGCTGTAAACTACTTCGATCACTACCTCACCTTGACTAAGATCATCTAACGTGATTTCCTTAGGACCAAATGCCAACTGCCCTTGATTATCTTCTAAATACATGGCTTTAAAAGTATCCATATGATAACTTCCCTTCTAGTAAGCAAAAAGACCCTACATTTCTGCAGAGTCCTTTCGAAATCTCAAAACGATATGGTTATGCTAACTCCGCAATTTGGTATAATTCAAGATCTGCTTGAGTCTCAGTGCCAAACATGTTAATCATTAATTTGACCTTGTTACCATCAATCTCAACAACACGTCCCTCTTGCCCCATAAAGGCACCATCAACGATTTGCACCACATCCCCAGCTTTGATGTTGGTATCAAAGACATCAACAGTTTGCCCCATAGAGATAAGAATCGCACGAATTTCTTCTTCCAAAAGCGGTGTTGGTTTCGAACGGTTACCGTGTGATCCAACGAAACCAGTAACGTTCGGAGTATTACGTACCACAAACCACGCTTCATCTGTCATTACCATTTCAACCAAGACATAACCTGGGAAACGATTTTCTTCGATTTCTTTAGTTTTTCCATTTTTCTCAACGTTAACTGTTTGTGTTGGGATTTCAACACGCAGAATGTTATCTAACATGTTATAAGTCTGCGCGCGTTGCAAAAGGTTTTCTTTAACTTTATTTTCGTAACCTGAATAAGTTTGAAGGACAAACCAGCCCTTATCAAATGAATCTAACATGACTATTCTCCTTTTTGATTGTTCGCTAATCTTACTGTATAACGTCTAACTAACTGACGATGTTTTTAGTGGTAACTCATACCGAGAAGGTGAGAGCTAAAATAAGCCTTTGATAACGATCATATCGATGTCATAAGATTTCTTCTCATCACAAGAGCTAATCGCTTGTTAGCCACTTTAACATCTACTACTCTTGCCACGCTCTATAATAAGCAGCACTTGTTAAGCGGTACATCACAAACACTGATATGAAACACAAAGGCAGTAGGCCTACACTGAAATGACTACCAAATCAGTTAAAAAGATCCTAAAGCCTACAAATAGCTGGCTCGACCTTCTATCATAGCAAAATGGCATAATAAAAAGCCTCAATGGCTATATCTGCGACTTCATTATACCATACTAGAGACCTCTCTGACCACTGAAAATCAAAAAAACAAGTCAGTTTTCGTATGTGACCTCAAACGCTAGACATTTTCCCTAACGCTTGAACCCTCTACGTTTACTGACTTGTTTTGGGATTAAAACATGTTTAAGATAGAAAGAACACCCTTTGCAATCAACTTATCGAACAAAAAGATGATAACCGTGAAAAACGCAGTATACTCTAATACAGCAAGAAAGTCTTTCCATCGTTGCTTGTGGTCTGGCCATGTTGTATCTTTTAAAACTTTAAAAATACCTGGAATAAATCTCACCGTTTTTCTCCTATCTTGTTTCTTTGTGTACTGTGTATTTTTGACAATGTTTACAAAATTTATTGACTTCTAGTCGTGTTGGTTTTGGGTTGCTAGATACTCCAATAGAGTAGTTTCGACTTCCACACTCTGCACACGCTAGGCTTGCTTTTTTCTGTGCCATAACGCCTCCGTAACCTTTACTTTACCATAATTCAAAGATTGTGGCAAGCTAGTTCAACCAACTCTCGATAGCATTCCATACTCGTCTAGCCTTATCCTCCAGATTCGCATCTTGAACTGCTCGATCAAAGTTATTTTTTGCAGATTCTGCTCCCTTTTTAAGGTCATCAAAAATATTCGAAACTTTAGGTGCCGTGCTTTCTTCTGCTTCTTCTGGATTTGCCGTATAGGTTGGTACAAGACCGTCTGAAACATAGGCATTTTCCGCGTCAAAGCTTGAACCAGCCGTATAAGGTAGGACATTACTTGCGACGGCGCTAAAAATGGTAGACGCTGTTCCAGAACTTGCGCCAGTCAGATAGTGGTTTTCATCAGTCTTTTCAAAACCAATCCACTGACTCAAGACAATATCTGGAGTATAGCCAACAACCCACTGATCACTGGTTAAATCAGGATTAAACTCCGTTTCGGTTGTTCCAGTCTTACCGGCCATAGTATAGCCATAAGCATTGGCATTGACCGCTGACCCATTGGAGAAGGTCCCCAGCATCATGCTAGTCATTTTCTTGCTGACACTTTGACTAATCACACGTTGATTTGATTCTTTAAACTGCTTGATGATTTTTCCACTAGCGGTCTCAATTCGAGTAATCAAGTGCGCTTTAGGCATGACACCATCATTAGCAAACGTTGAATAGGCTTGAGCTATTTCAAGTGGGCTAGTCGTGACACTTCCCCCAAGAGCAACACCGAGTTCTCTATTGGCTCCAGACATATTAAGACCGAATTTTTTGCCATAACTAAAGGCTTTCGATAGCCCCAGTTTATCTACAAGATAAACTGCTGGAACATTGTATGAGTTAGCCAAGGCTTGGTACATAGGAACATCCTCAGATTCATAACCACCAAAGTTTTCCGGTCTATAGCCCTTATAATCAATTGGCGTGTTTGGCAATAACTTGTGAATAGAGTAACCGTTAGCAACTGCTGGGGCGTAAGCCACGAGAGGTTTAATCGCAGATCCTGGACTGCGTTTGGCTTGAGTTGCATAGTTGAAACTCCTAAAGGATTGACTCGTACTAGAAACCCGACCAACTAAACCTCTGACCGCACCTGTCTTAGGATCCATAGCGACACTCGCACCCTGCGAGGTTTCACCATCTTCTGCCACTGGGAAATAAGAAGGGTCGTCATAGACATACTGCATTCCTACTTGATAGTTCTGGTCTAATTCAGTGTAAATCTTGTAACCCTTATTAACAATGTCATCTTCGGTTAAACCATACTTTTTAGTAGCTTCCTGAATAACCGCATCAAAATACGATGGGTATTGGTAGGTGTCCGAAGTACCACCATAATTATCTGTTAGTTCGCTCGCAATATCAACGCTAGCTGCCTGTTCTGCTTCTGCTTGACTAATTGCTTTGGCATCAACCATAACACCAAGAACTGTGTTGCGTCGATTGGTGGCATTTTTTATAGAATAAAGCGGGTTATAAATCTCTGGTCCTTTGAGCATCCCAGCTAAAATAGCTGATTGTTCCAAAGTTAGCTCTGCTGCACTAACACCAAAATACTTGTGACTAGCATCCTCAATCCCCCAAACACTGTTTCCAAAGTAAGTATTATTGAGATACATAGTGAGAATCTCATCCTTACTATACTGTTTGGTTAATTCTAAAGCTAGGAAGAATTCTTTTGCTTTACGAGTAATCGTCTGCTCTTGAGATAGATAGGCATTTTTAGCGAGTTGCTGGGTGATGGTCGAACCACCTCCAAATTTCCCCATGGTAACAATCGCTAAGGCAAACCGAGAGAAGTTGATCCCGTTATTTTTATAAAAGCTCCTATCCTCTGTTGAAATAACTGCCTTTTTAAGGTTATCACTGATGGCATCCAATTCCACATAGGTTCCCTTCTGACCAGACAGACTACCAACCTGTTCTTCATTCTTGTCATAGATAAGCGTGGTCGCTTTCAAGGCTGACTGTAAATCTTCTACATCAGCTGTCTTGGCCAAATAAAATAGATAAGATCCGACAACCAAACTAAAAATCGCTCCTATCAGGAGGATAATCTTTCCAATATGGTAACGGCGCCAAAAGCGTCGAATCCAAGAATCACGTGCCGGAATAACCTTACGGACAATCGCCAATTTAGGATATTTTTTGATTAACCGATCCAAGAGACTCAACCTGTCTTTTTGACCGTGGTAAGCTCGTTCTTTATGACGACTTGACCGATCAAATCGTCTTGATTTCTCTTTATTGTCTTTAGAGCTATCCTCCGTAAAACCTTGATAAACTTGCGTTTCATCAGCGTTTTTGTCATCAGAATAATCCTCAAGATCATCTAAATCATAAACCCCAAAATCGCGGTCATCCTCCTCTTTATCAGTAGAAAGAAGGTTTTTTAAGCTCTTTTTCCATTTATCAAATATTGTCATAAGCCTATTATATCAATTTTCTAGTGAGATTCTCCTAAAAAAACTGTTACCAAACTTACAAGTAAGTTTCAGTTAAGCATTCCCTTTCTAAGATGTTATAATAGCTTTATGACATTTACGGTAAGCATTCAGAACCCTTATCCCGAAACCACGGTTAAGGAACTCTTAGAAGAACATTTGTTAATCCCGCGTAAGGTAAGGCATTTCTTACGGACCAAAAAGAACGTCCGTGTTAATCATGAATTGATCAATTGGCAAAGTCCAGTTGCTTTAGGAGACACTGTTGAGCTCACCTTCGATGAGGACGATTATCCTACCAAAGACATCCCTTTGGGACATGCCGATCTGGTTGATTGTCTTTACCAAGATGAGCATCTCATTGTTGTTAATAAACCAGAAGGCATGAAGACACATGGCAATGAGCCGACTGAGCTTGCTCTATTAAATCATGTCTCTGCCTTTGTAGGAAAGACCTGCTATGTTGTTCATCGTCTAGATATGGAAACCAGTGGCACCGTGCTTTTCGCTAAAAATCCTTTTATCCTACCAATCCTAAATAGACTGTTAGAAAATAAAAAGATCAAGCGTCAATACTGGGCATTGGTTCAAGGGCACTTTTCAGACAAAAGCAGAACTTATCGTCAAGCCATCGGTCGTCATCGCCACGACCGTCGCAAGCGAGTGGTGGATACGCGAAACGGTCAAAAGGCTATCACCCATGTCCGAGTGCTCAAAGCTTTTGACAAGAACAGTCTCATCAACTGCCAGTTAGAAACAGGACGGACTCATCAAATCCGCGTCCACCTTAGTCATAACAAACACCCCATCTTAGGTGATCCCCTCTATCACCCAAAACCCAAAGGACGACTGATGCTGCATGCCCACGCACTGTCTTTTACACATCCGCTAACCCTTGAAACCATTCACGTCACTGCCCAGTCACAAACATTTGAAAATGGTCTGGTGATACTCTAAAGACATTAAAACCACTTAACATCACCGCTTGCAGGCAGTGACGTTAAGTGGTTTTTTGAAATATCCTACAACAGACAACCATAAGTAGGGAAAAACTCTGCCTTTTGACAATCTTGTCATACAAATGTCATGGCTGAATGATAAGTTAAATACAATAGCTGAATCCTGAAAAGAAGAAGGTTTAAATCTTGCGTAGGAGTAAGTTAGTCCTAGTCGAGTAATGTAAGGAGCCCATCATCACAGCCATTAGCATACCTTTTAAATGGATCTGACCTAGCAAATAAGAAGCAAATGTCTCACCACTCACTCTCCAAAGGACTGAATTCCCTAACTTAACAGCAGATTCTATGGATTACTCGTCTTCATCATCTGACATCACTAAGAGATCATTGACTCGATGGATATTTTCAGCGCCAAAGCTTTTTAAATCAATGCTTTCGCCAATAAGGCAGCTGTTGATGAAACCAACAACCATCGGCATATTCATGCCTGCGTACAAGTCATAACGATAGCCCTTCATCAGAAGTTGTCCTGCCACATTACAAGGAGTTCCTCCCATGAGATCCGCTAACACAACGAACTCATCAAGCCCATCAATCGTTTGCAAGAGTTTTTCTTCAAACTCTTCAGGTCCTTCTTCCGGAAGTAGGCCAACCGTATGAATATTTTCTTGTGGTCCCATAATCATCTCGGTACTTTTTTTAAGTTCCTCGCTAAAATGACCATGACTGATTAAAATTAACGCTTTTGTCAAATTTCCCTCCTAATTAAACACCCAAAATCTTAAAGTATGACATTAACAAGGCAAAAATGATAATAATCAAAATAGCTTTTGTTGAACTCATGCCTTTACGGCCTAGTAGCCAAAAGACTAAGCCTGTGAACAATGCTGGCACCAAACGTGGGAAAATTTGATCGAATAAATCTTGGATATTGATGACCTTATCACCAATTTTAGGCTCAGCAGTGAATTTGAAATTAATCATCGTTGCGATTAAAGCACCGACCATGAAGACCCCCATAACAGAGGCCGCATCAACCAAAGCACCTAACTTATCACGCATAGTGGTTACCAACTTGGTACCTTCTTTATAAGCGAATTCCAATTGTTTCCAGCGAAAGACCATGATCGCAATATTAACAGCAACCCAGAGGAATACCCCAATTGGGTTACCATTGGTTGCTAGTGACGCTGCAATAGATCCCATAATTGACGGCACTAGTGACGCAAAGAGTGAGTCTCCGATTGGAGCAAAAGGTCCCATCAAACCTGTTTTAACCCCATTTACAGCATCTTTAGATGCCACACCTTCCGTTTCTTCTAACGCTAGATCAATACCAGTAATAATGGTGTGGAAGAAATTTGACGTATTAAAGAATTGAACATGTGTTTTCATCATTTCTTTCAATTCTGGTGTGTTATCGCCATAAATTTTGCGCAGTTGAGGCAAAATAAGATAAAGATAGCCAGACCCCTGCATACGCTCATAGTTCCATCCCCATTGGAAAGTAAAGAGACTACGTTTGTTAATTTGATTAAAATCTTCTTTTGTTAATTTGTAATTAGATTTCGTCATCTTCGATTTCCCCACTTTCAGAAACTTGAGTTGTATGTTCAACAACTGTCACATTTTGTCCATTTTTATAGTGTATTGTCGCAAGAGCAGCACCGATAATAGCAATACCAATCATTGGGAGACCTTTGAATGGTGAAGCGTCAAAAATAGTTTCTTTAAGTCCTGATTCACCAATAATGCCACCCAAAGTAGTCGAAACCGTTTGTAAGTTGCCATAAATCGTTGTCAGCATGGCAGTCAACCCGAAACCAAGTGCCAAATAATGTAAATTTTTCTTAACTGGCAAGTAATGAAGCAAGATAGCAAACCCAAGACCTGGAAGCATTTTACCAGCCAGTGTCAAACCATCAGCAATCCATTGATAATCCGCAATGGTATCCACCATTGTTTTAACGGCACCACCACCAAGAACGAGAGCAAGAAAAACCGGAAGCGCACGAGAAAGAGCCCATGGCACTGCACCTAGAAGATAGTTGCGTTCAATAGCTTTATAGTTGAAATCGTCAACGTGTTTATCGATACGGTGTGCGAAATAAGTTGTTGAAAAACGTCCTAGAATATCAGTGTAAACCAGAAGAGCTGCTACTGGGACGGCAATGGTTGAGACGGCTAGTTCTGGTTTAATGCCTTGACCAACAGAGAAAGCTGTTGCCAAGACCGCACCTGATGTGGCATCAATACGTGAAGCCCCACCAAAAGTACCAACACCTAACACCAATAATTGAAGACTACCGCCGATAAATAAACCAGTTGTCATATCACCCATAATCAATCCAGAAATAAATCCGGCAAAAACAGGTGATCCAGCAGAGGAATTAATAGTCAGCTCGTCTAGGATTTGATAAGCCGAATATAGAGTAAGTAATAAAATTTGCCACCATTCAATCATGATGAATCCTCCTAAATAAGATGCTAAAGGCACAAATACTCACTGAAACAAAAGAATAACCTTAAATTACCAATCAAGATGCACTAAATCATTGTTAGCTCATCAACCAATGATTGCTAAAGATCCTTCAAAACGCCCAGACCCCTAAAAGAGGAAGCTGAGCAAGAGACGTCCACTTCAGGTTCAGCCCATATTTATAGCCTGTGTTTAATGTCAAAGAGAAGTCTTCTTCAAAAAAGAAAGACAAGAGCAAAATCAATAAAAGTCTCTGGAGAGTGTTACTTTCAAGATCTTGCCAGATAGAGCGATGAGGCGTAGTCATTGTTTCCCAAAATTGAGTTAAATCACACCACCTCAAAAAGCCATTGACTTTTTCAATAATCTTTTTCGACTAAATGCCGCTTCAAAGTAACAGCACCGTCATTGGTTATTACCTGACTTTGTCTAGCAAGGTCATGAAATCCTGAGCACTGTCATTGGGAACCATTTGATGAATGATTTTTGTTCCTTTAGCATGAATGGCATCAAAGACTTGGATATCCTCATCTACAACATTAACCGAGCGAGATACTGCGCGGGTTTCTGGTGTCTGCGACATATTTCCAACATTGAGTTCTGGGATTGACACACCTTTTTCTATCAGTGCTAGAAAACGATCTGGTCGACGGGCAACAATCAGGAGACGTTGTGAGTCATATCGGCCTGCTAAAATATTAGCAGCAGCTTTTTCCTCTGTTAAAATTGATAATTTTACCCCGGCTGGCGTAGCCAATTTCAAACCTGTTTTTTCCAAGTCATTATTTACAATATCATTATCAACCACCATAATTCGGCTGATATTTAATTTTGTTGTCCATAGATTGGCCACCTGACCGTGAATTAAACGGCCATCAATACGAGTTGCAACAATTGTCATAAATTTTCTCCTTCTATTTCTTTGTAAATAGGATGATTTTTTAATGATAAACGATTGTGGTAAATGCCTTCTGTTTCAAAGACGGTGATTATATTTCGACCTTTTTTAATGAGAACACCCGGCAAATAAAGCGATAAGGTTGGACCAACTTGCCAAAATCTTCCTAAATGATAACCATTAATAAACACGACACCTTTACCAAATGATGACATGTCAATATAAGTATCTTTGGGATTTTGACAATTAAATTCAAACTCATAAAAGCTCGGAAGCCCCTCCTGCCACTGTCCTTCATAGGAAATCTTTTCAATGTTATCAAGAGGTAGTGGATACTGCTCCCACTCTCCCACAAAGTGCAGATCCGCCATCAGGCCACGGCCAAGTCCTTTACTCTGTGTTGAAGCTTCTAACTTATGCCCGTAAGTCACGCGTCCCATATTTTCTACTAAAATATCAATCCGACTGTCATCTGTTTGTTGTTTGATCATGATGTCACCACCAATTTCGTCTTGATATTGGGTCGCCACTTTCTGATCATCTAAGAAAACGTGGATACGATCTCTAGAATCGATAACACGAAGCTTTTCCTCTTCATGATCACGAGGTAAACGCGTTCGATAAAAGATATATCCTGTTGCTTGACCTAAGGCTTCCATGTTTTGAGGATAGAAACTTTCCCTCGAGGTCGATAAATGGGCCAAAGTATCCTTCAGCGTCACCTTACGTTTCAAAGGAATATCAGCTAGTGCCATGCTGTCCTTCACCAAAGGCTCTTTATAATCTAAGTCAGGATAAGCCACTTTCAGCCGTTTTTGAAGTGCATAAAACTTGGGGCTGGGATTACCAGCTTCATCTAAAATAGCATCATAATCGTAAGAGGTTACTTGTGGTAGATCTCTATCTCGTCGTGCGGATGCACCATTCATAAAGCCAAAGTTCGTTCCACCATGAAACATATAGAGGTTAATACTCCCCTCTTCCAAGACCTCCATCACCGAATCCGCCAATTCTTCTGGATCACGCCGTATGACTGGCTCCTTCCAGCGGTTGAACCAACCATCCCAAAACTCCATACTCATCAAGGGCCATTTTTTGCCATGTTGTTGGAAAAACGAACGCATACGAGCAAAGTTAAGCTTTGCTTTTGACCCAAAATTTCCGGTGACAAGCACATCGTCATCAATCAAGCTACCAGCCCTCATCGTCGCTTGCCAGGCTCCATCAGACGTAAAGAATGGAGCTGATAAACCATTTTCCTCCATTAGCTTCTTTAAAGCTCGAAGATAAGCCTTATTTTCTCCATAAGAACCGTATTCATTTTCAACTTGAAACATCAAGATATTGCCCCCTTGTTCAAGTTGATGCCTTGTTAACTTCGGTAACAAGACCTTATAATATCTTTCAACATAAGCTAAAAATTTAGGGTCGTCTGAGCGTACTTTTACTTGTTTTTCAAGCAACCAAGCAGGTAGCCCACCAAATTCCCATTCGGCGCAAATATAAGGACTTGGTCGAACGATAGCATACAATCCTAGGTCTTGAGCCATAGTTAAAAACGCCTCTAGATCTAGGTGTTCTGAAAAATCAAACTCACCTTCTTTAGCTTCATGCCTATTCCAAGGAACATAGGTTTCAACAGTGTTAAATCCTAGAGCTTTCAGATTATATAGTGAATGATACCAATCGGCTTTAGGAATTCTAAAATAGTGGATAGCTCCAGATAATATCTTAAAAGGACGACCATCCAGGTAGAAGTCTTCCCCAATCGTGAACTTGCTCACCCAGCACCTCCTAACTATTTGTAATCGCTTTCTTTTTCATTAACATAATAACATTTATAACTTGTTATATCAAGTGTGCTGTACTATTTTTTAAAATTTTTTGTTATAATTGAACAGATTATTTGAAAACACAGGATGAAAATGACATGAAACTAAGTAGAGAACCCAAGTATCTACGTCTCAAAAAAACCTTACAAAGCCAAATCTTATCTGGAAACTTTCAAGAAGGTGACAAATTTCACACTGAATCTGAATTAGTCACCGCTTTCAATGTCAGCTCAATCACTGCTATCAGAGCCTTAAATGAGTTAGAAAAAGAAGGACTGGTTGAGCGCAAGCAAGGGGTGGGAACCTTTGTTTCACGGTCTCGTTTAGAGAGGTTAGTCAAGTTTTCCGATATTGAATTATTTGAGCCATCACAAGATGAGACCACCGTTTTAAGTGTGACTAAAGGAAATCATCCCAAGTATTTAAATCGGTTAGGACTGCATAAAACCGAATACTACTACCAAGTCATACGCTTACGAACTGCCCAAGGAAAGCCCTATATCTATCACCACACCTACTTACCTCATGATTTTGTGAAAGATGCTCATGTGGGCAAAGAGCAGTTTACATCGATCTACCAATTGTTTAAAAAGGATTTCAATATCGTTATGAGTGACGAAGTTTTCGAAGAAACCAACGAAATCCGCCTATCTTATCCAGACGCAGTAGCCAAACAATTAAAACTCAAGACGAATGAACCAGCTGTCTTACAAATTCGTACGACACGTCAAAAGAAAACGAATCGTATCTTAGAATATGTTGAAACGTATAAACGTTGGGATTATTATAAATTCAAAATTTCCTCTCGCTAGCTCAACTCATGATGCGACCCGTCATATCATCTGTTTAAGTCTCAGACTATCGGACCTTGTTTTCCCAAGACGTTGCCGTTGTCTCCAGAACCTTGTTGAGGTCATCGATGTTCTTTAAGCCTTCCGTACGAAGCCATTTTCGAGCGGCATCTGGACCATTTGTGATATAAACTGGTACCGCACCTGACCATGTGGCACGGCCACATAGCACACCGTTAAATTTAGCCCCTGATGCCGCTGCAAACTTGAGGGTTTCTTGGAATAGCTTAGCTGATACACCAGCACTTAAATAAATATAGGGTAAATGACTCGCCTCTTCTTGGTCACGGAAAGCTTGTGCTGCCTCTTCTTTAGTGTAAAGAACCTCTTCTTTAGCAAATCCTTCCACAAAATTCATATTCACAGGCACTTCTACTTTTAGAACATCAACACCAAAGCGCTCTTCTGAAAAAACAGCCATCGCACCATTAACTTTATGGGGTTTGACTTGAGCAAATTCTATACTACTATTATCAGAAATAGTCTCGTCGTATGTTAAGATTTCAAGGTAGAAAGGAATGTCTTCTGCTTGACACTCTGAACCGATACGTTCAATATAGGCTTTCTTCTGCTCATTAACAGCTTTGTCACCATCGACATCATAGTAAAGCAAAAACTTCACAGCGTCAGCACCAGCTTCCTTGATGCGCTTAGCTGACCAGACATCAAGACAGTCTGGCAAACGACTAGTCGTTGTCGCATCGTAGCCTGTTTTTTCATAAGCAAGGAGTAAACCGGCATCTTTATGACGGACTTTTGTCGCAGGAAGCCCATATTCAGGATCAAGTAGGATTGAAGAAGCATATGGTGTCAATTCTTCTGAAACCAGACTCTTCAGCTCTTCTATCTGTTCAACTGTTGGCTCCTCGGCTTGATGTTTGGTCATCATGCGTTTTAAAGCGCCACGTTGATCAAAGGCGAGGGCAGAGATAATGCCATTCTTGCTTAAGCGTTTCATTGATTGGTGTTTAGTTTGCGTCAGCGATACAGTCATAAGACCTCCTACTGTTTATAATCATGAATCGTTACACCCTTAACGACACGGTTAACTGTTCCTGTGGCAGACGGGGTATCAGGAAGATTGTTTACTTTGATGGACGATAGCAAGGCAATCGTTTGAGCAACAACAATATATGGCAAGGCTAGATAAGCATCTGGCAATAGCTCATGGGCAGCAAATGTAAAAACATCTCCTGAAAAGGCTGACCCATCTCCTTGAACAAGTGCCAAAGTTTTAGCGGCAATATTATCTTCATAGACTTCTTCTAGAATATCCAAATCGTATTGCCGAACATAAGGATGATTATTAACAAATCCAATTACAATTGTTTTATCATTAACAAAAGATTTAGGACCATGTCGGAAGCCCATCGAGGAATCGAAAACGGTTACAATTTTCCCTGCTGTTAATTCTAGAAGCTTCAATTGTGCTTCTCTAGTTAAACCAGATAGGCTACCTGAACCGATATAAACAACGCGATTAAAGTCTACATCAACCAAGGTCTGTAATTCTGCCTCACGCTCAATAACCGTTTCAGCTAGTCCTGCTGCTGTTTTAACATAGTCTTTTTTGACATCATCAGACAAAGACTGATCAAACACTAATAAAGCTGATAACATCATGCAAGAAAAACTGCCTGTCATGGCAAAACCAGCATCATTGGAACGACTTGGTTGTAATAACAAGTAATGATTGTCCTGTTTTTTGGCTACTTTTGCTAACTGACCATCTTCAGCACAGGTAATGCTGAGATGGAAAATATTATCAATGAATTGATTGGCTAAATCTACCGCAGCCAAGCTTTCGGGACTATTACCACTTCGAGCAAATGACACTAATAAAACCGTATCTTCAGGGTAAAAATAATAGTGCGGCGCAGCGACAATATCGGTCGTAGCAACACTTGAGAATAAAAAGTGTTCACGATCTCCTTTAGTTTGCAAGTAACTAGCAATGCTATTGCCAACGTATTCCGACGTCCCTGCTCCTGTGAAAATGACTTTTACTGGCTTGCCGTTGCTTGCAGCTAAGACGTTCTCCAAAAAGGCATCAATGGCGTCTTTTTGATG
The DNA here is from genome assembly GCF_040225085.1 of Streptococcus jiangjianxini. Classification (NCBI taxonomy): domain Bacteria; kingdom Bacillati; phylum Bacillota; class Bacilli; order Lactobacillales; family Streptococcaceae; genus Streptococcus; species Streptococcus jiangjianxini. Next base: position 33,881 of record NZ_JBEHGL010000014.1, read on the forward strand.
CTCATATTGTTCAAAAGCCTCTAGCCATAGTTCTGGTTGCTGCTTAATTTCACGTGTCGTGATAGCAGCTCCTAATTTGTCTAATTCTTCTATGGGTAATTGAAACATAAAATCCTCCTAAGATGGTTGATGGGTAATGTGATAACGAAATTGGTCGGCACGCGCAGTACTTAAGGTAAACTCAATCAGCATATTCTTATCATTGTAAGTTCTACGTGCTATCTGCAAAACAGCTGAACCTTTTTTAATATCTAAAAGGTCGGCCTCATAATCTAATGCAATACTAGCTGAAAATTCCTCCTCAGCGACTCGAATCGTTTGGTTAAAATCTTGTGCAAAAATGTCATAAAGAGGTTTTTTAGGTAATTTTTCCTCAGACAATTCCTTAAAAAGGTCGGCAGGCATGTAAGTTCTTTCAAACATGAGAGGTAAGCCATCTGCCAACCTCAAACGTTCTAACTCAAACACCTCAGTGCCTAGTTCCATATTGAGATAGGTAGCTAGATAGGGGGTTACCTGCACTTTTTCAAAGGATAAAATTCTTGTTTCAGGCTTCTTCCCTAACTTTTTCATCTGTTCTGTAAAACTGTAAGCCGATGATAAGTCTGTCTTAACGTTCTCAATGCTAGAAACAAAAGTCCCCTTCCCCTGCTTCTTATAGATAAACCCTCTCGCTTCCAGTTCCTTCAAAGCTTGGCGAACCGTAATACGGCTAACATCGAAGGTCTCACTAAGCTCACGCTCAGATGGTAGTTTATCGTGTGGCGACATTGAATCTCTGATTACTAATTCAAGAGTATCTACCATTTTTAGATACAAAGGTTTATTAGTTGTCATCAACAATTTCCTCTCTAACTTGTTATAACCAGTTTAAGTATATAATATATTTAGATATTTTGTCAAGCTTAAAGATGTCTTCCCTAAATCTCATTTTAGGGGAAAACTATCCTTGATAGCTTACCAATTACGGCAATAACGAGCGCACCTTGGTTAATCTATCAACTCAGCTAGAGCGGTATTCTACTTAACATCAAGCATAGCCTTTTCAAATCAAGGGCTATCTATTGTGGCGAGGTGTCACTGCTTTGTAAAAGAGTTAATTTATAGTCAATGAAAATCAAAAGTAGACTAGTCGACGCTGATGCAGATAGAATTGAAGATCACCAAACCAAGTCAACAAACCCTATTTTTGATTGTCGAAGCGTGTTGGTTTTATTTTTTCCATTGGGGGGTAGAACTCATTGTTTTTGAACAGCAAAAAGAGGCTTGAAACATTAGTTTCAGCCTCTACTACATCCTTAGGTTTATTCCCAAAAAACAACTATCTTTTAGGGAATTGATGACAATCATTTGACTATTTGCTAATAACGGCTAATCAGATCACACCTTTTAGCTATTAGCCCAAACAGATTCCATGATATTAGTTTGCTCACGTCCCGGTCCTACTGAGAAAGTAGAGATACGGACACCGACTAATTCGCCAATTCGGCGAACATACTGGCGAGCATTTTCTGGAAGATCTTCTAGACTACGAACGCCAGTGATATCTTCAGACCAACCTGGAAGTTCTTCGTAAATTGGTTTGCAACGTTTGAGCTGCTCAAGACTTGCTGGGTAATGGTCAATACGTTCACCATCAAGGTCGTAAGCCACACAGATTTTAACCGTGTCAAGTCCTGAAAGGACGTCAATTGAGTTAAGTGAAAGATTGGTAATCCCTGATACACGACGGCTATGGCGCATAACAACAGAGTCAAACCATCCCACACGACGTGGGCGACCAGTGGTTGTACCATACTCTTTACCAACTTCACGGATTCGGTCACCAACAGTGTCAAAAAGCTCTGTTGGGAAAGGACCATCACCAACGCGACTGGTGTAGGCTTTACATACCCCAACGACTTTGTTGATTTTAGACGGGCCGACACCCGAACCAATAGTCACACCACCGGCAACTGGGTTTGATGAGGTTACAAATGGGTATGTCCCTTGGTCAATATCTAGCATAACACCTTGTGCCCCTTCAAAAAGAACGCGCTTGCCACCATCTAAAGCATCATTAAGAATGACCGAGGTATCTGTGACATACTGCTTGATCTCCTGACCATAAGCATAGTATTCTTCAAAAATCTCCTCAAAAGTAATCGGATCTGATTCATACATTTTTTCAAAGAGACGATTTTTCTCAGCTAAGTTTGTTTTAAGACGCTCCGCAAAGATATCTTTGTCCAAAAGATCTGCAATACGAATCCCAACACGCGCAGCTTTATCCATGTAAGCTGGGCCAATCCCTTTGATAGTTGTACCGATTTTGTTATCACCTTTAGCATCTTCTTGAAGTTGATCAAGCTTGATATGGTAAGGAAGAATAACATGAGCACGATCAGAGATACGAAGGTTATCCGTCGTTACACCTTCTTCGTGGAGGTAGTTCAATTCTTTAACCAAAGATTTTGGATTAACAACCACACCATTACCGATAACTGAGATTTTTTCCTTGAAGAAAATTCCGGACGGAATCAAGTGTAACTTGAATTTTTTTCCATCGATCACGATTGTGTGGCCTGCATTATCACCACCCTGATAGCGAGCGATGACTTCCGCATCCGCTGACAAGAAATCCGTGATTTTACCTTTACCTTCGTCACCCCATTGGGTACCAACAACTACTACAGATGTCATATATTTGATCCGGGTCTTGCCCAATAGCTGAGCGAAACCCTGCTCCTTTTCTGAAAAACATTTGGCAGGAATTTCACCTGCGAGTTTATCTTACACCTTATTATAGCAAAAACCGAAAACTTTTTCTATAAAACATTTAAAATCAAGTTATTTCTACTACATAACACATCATCTACATTAAAAATAAAACAATTTCCGAATAATACTTGGCAGAAAACCTCTTTTAAGATAAAATGAGAAAAATACCTTTTAGAAAGAGATATAGAGATGTCATTCCTCAAACGAAAAGGGGTTAGTCTATCCCCAAAAGTCTACCTGATAGATGCCCTTTCCGCCATGGCTCAAGGACTATTTGCTTCGCTGTTAGTTGGTACAATCCTCTCTACCATCGGTCAGTTGGCGGGCTTGTCCATACTTACTGATGTTGGACACTTTGCTTCCAGTGTCAAAGGACCCGCAATGGCCTTGGCGATAGGCTATGCTCTTCAAGCACCGCCCCTAGTGCTTTATTCTCTACTTGCCGTTGGACAAGCTAGTGATCAATTAGGGGGTGCTGGCGGACCCTTAGCAGTCTATCTGATTTCTCTTGTAGCTTGCGAAGCTGGTAAACTAATCAGCAAAGAAACCAAACTCGACATTATTGTTACCCCTTTGGTGACGATTGTATCAGGTAGTTTTCTAGCTCTTTGGATGGCACCAAGTATCGGAAAACTTGCTATTTCTTTAAGAAGTCTTATTATGTGGGCAACCGATTTACAGCCCTTTATCATGGGAATGCTAGTCTCTATCATTGTTGGCATGGCTTTGACGCTTCCAATTAGCTCTGCCGCCATCTGCGCAGCACTCGGCCTCACAGGTTTGGCTGGTGGGGCTGCCTTGGCTGGCTGTTGTGCACAGATGGTCGGTTTTGCCATAATGTCTTTTAAAGCTAATGGTTTTGCAGGGTTAATTGCGCAAGGCTTAGGAACCTCAATGTTGCAAGTCCCCAATATCCTTAAAAAACCTATCATCTGGTTACCCACAATTGTAACTTCTGCCATCACAGGCCCATTAGCAACCCTATTTTTCAAGTTAGAAATGAATGGACCCGCTATCGCTTCTGGCATGGGAACCAGCGGACTTGTCGGTCAAATTGGCGTTTATACAGGCTGGTTATCAGATATAGCCTCAGGACAAAAAGCAGCCATCACCAGTTTTGATTGGATCAGTTTAGGACTCATCTCTTTTATTCTACCAGCGGCAATCACCTGGGTGATTTCTACTCTCTGCCAAAAGGCAAAACTATATACTGACAAGGATTTAAGCCTAGACTTATAACAGTCTCAGATTGAAGAAAAAGTTCATTTCGAACGATTCTCTTCAATCTTTTTTCTTTACGTTTGAAAACAATAATCCTCTTAGAAATACTGTTATATCAATACTTCCAAGGGGGCATTATTAAAGATATAAAGGTCACCTCCTCGAAAATGTCATGTTCAAGAAGAGTTGTCTACTTTCTGGTCTGGGATTATGTGTTATCCTATCTAAGATTTATGAGTTTTCCTAATCACTTATTTTTGAATTCATGGGTAAACAATTGTTTTCAACTGTTCTTTAGAGTACAATATTATTACCTTCAAAAAATTAGAAAGTGATTGGTATGGCATGGAATTCTTTCTCATCCTTATCGTCTTCATTACCATTTCTGGACTCCTCGGTACTTACTATGTAGCCAATCGTCCAACGGCTCTCCAAAGACGAAATACAACCTTACGTTTGCAAGATTTAAAAGATACCATTCAGCAAGCTGACCGCCAAGTGAAACTTTTGGATAATTACTTAGCCGATCAAGACTACACACAGTATAGCATTGTTGCTCGCCAGTTATTACCCAAATTAGATCAAATCACAGCTGAATCCGAAGTTTTAAAAAATGACATGGACCTTAAAATCTATCGCCGCGTCACTAAAAAGGCCAATGATGTCAAGGCAGATGTTAATCTACAATTGGAACGCCTTCACATTGCGACTGACTTAGAACCAGCTAGCGAAGAAGAAACAAAGCTTCTAAAACGGGCACCAGAACTAACTACCATCTACCACAACATCCAACGTGATCACCGTACGATTATGGAAAAAATTAAGGAAGCTGATAATCAAGCTGAACTGACTGCCCTACACGAAAACAATATGCGACGATTCGACGATATTCTCACAGGCTATCTTAAAATTAAAGAATCACCCAAAGATTATTACAACGCAGAGGAACGCTTGGCAGAAGCCAAAGAAGCGCTGCATCAGTTTGACTTAGAATTAGATGAAACCTTGCGCCAACTCAACGAATCTGGCCTCAAAGACTTTGACGTCAGCCTACGTATGATGCGCGATAGACTATAAAATAAAAAAAAAGGAAATTGACATGGCTGAATTTAATTTTGACATTGATAAAATTGCTAATAGTGCTGTCGCTAAAACAGATAAGACCACCGAAATTATCGCTGCTAATTCAGAAACAAGCACAGGACAAATTGCCTTCTTAGAGAAATTGACACCAGAGCAACAATCAGCTATCCAAGCCAAAGCTCCTGCTCTTGTCGATGCTTTTATAGATGACCAAAATTACCTGTTAGACTTTGGTACTTCTGCTGTTGAAGAGGTCAACAAGACTGTTAATCACATTCTCTCTGAACAGAAAAAACTCGAAATTCCACAAGTAGATGACCTACTTGCTGCGACTAATCGTGAGCTCAACGGCTTTATCGCTAAATACAAGGATGTCAAACCTGCTGAATTAGAGAAAAAACCAAACTTTATCGAAAAGATTTTCAATAAAAGCAAATCCAGCTTACAAGAATTCTACTTCGACTCAAAAAATATTGAACAAAAAATGGATAGCATGGCTGCTACTGTCGTCAAGCAAGAAGAAACCTTGGCGCGTAATATCGTATCTGCTGAAATGCTGATTGAAGACAATACCGAATCGATCGAAAATTTAGTCGGTGTCATTGCCTTCTTAGAAGCCACTCAGAACGAAGGAGCCAAGCGTGCGAATGAGCTGCAAAAGCAAGTTGCTCTATTAGACAATGCCGATCCAGAATTTCACGCTAAGACAGAAGAATTAGCTCGCATGACTGAAGTTATCAATACTCTGGAACAACAACACACTGAGTATATCAGCCGTCTCTACGTGGCTTGGACGACAACACCCCAGATGCGCAACCTGGTCAAAGTGTCATCAGACATGCGCCAAAAGCTCGGTATGCTCCGGCGTAACACCATTCCAACTATGAAGCTCTCAATCGCCCAATTGGGGATGTTGCAACAATCCGTTAAATCCGGCGCAACTGCGGATGCCATTGTTAATGCTAATAATGCCGCCCTTGAAATGTTGGCACAAACCAGCAAAGAAGCCATCCCTGCCCTTGAACGCTCCGCCCAAAGTCCAACCATGTCTATCGAATCAGTCACCGCATTGGCTGAAAGTCTCGTTGAACAAAATAATGGCATTATTGCTGCCATCGACAACGGTCGCAAGCAAAGAGCTCAACTTGAAACAGCTATCGTCAAATCAGCTGAAACAATCAATGACTCTGTCAAACTTCGCGACCAAAAGATTATCCAAGCCCTCCTTAACGAAGGTAAAGAAGTGCAAAAAGACGTCGAAGCACAAGAGGTCACACCAGATAACCAGTAAAAAAGCACTCATTTCAAGATCGAACTCCTCCATTGAGGAGTTTTCTCTTACCCCAAAATGCTGGTAAATATGGTAAAATAAAGCTTATGGATAAATTAATCAAATCGATTTCAGAATCAGGTGCCTTTAGGGCTTATGTCCTTGATAGCACCGAAACTGTTAAACAAGCACAAATAAACCATCAAACCCTATCATCATCAACAGTTGCTCTTGGACGTACCCTCATTGCTAACCAAATCCTCGCGGCTAACCAAAAGGGCGACAGTAAAATCACCGTCAAAGTCATTGGTAACAGCTCTTTCGGTCATATCATCTCCGTAGCAGATACCAAGGGAAATGTTAAAGGTTATATTCAAAACACCGGCGTTGACATTAAGAAAACAGCCACTGGCGAAGTTCTCGTTGGTCCTTTCATGGGCGCTGGTCAATTCGTTGTTATCGTTGATTATGGCACTGGAAATCCCTACACATCAACAACTCCTATCGTCTCAGGTGAAATCGGCGAAGACCTAGCCTTCTACCTAACAGAAAGTGAGCAAACCCCTTCTGCTGTAGGCCTCAACGTCCTCCTAGATGAAAATGACCAAGTCAAAGTCGCAGGTGGCTTCATGCTTCAGGTCCTTCCAGGTGCGACTGAGGAAGAAATCAGCCGCTACGAAAAGCGTATCCAAAACATGCCAGCCATTTCAACGCTCCTCGAATCGAAAGACCACATTGATGCCCTGCTATCAGCTATCTATGGTGATGAACCCTATAAACGTCTTTCAGAAGAACGCATCGGTTTCAACTGCGACTGCTCACGCCACCGCTTTGAATCAGCCCTCGCCTCGCTAGCAATCGCTGATCTAGAAGATATGAAAGAAAAAGACCGAAGCGCTGAAATTGTGTGTCAATTCTGTGGTACAAAATATCAATTTAACCAAGATGATTTGGAGGCAATTATCCGTGACAAAGATTAATTCATCATTTATGATTGGAAACGTCGAAATCCCGCATCGTACGGTTTTAGCACCTATGGCAGGGGTTACTAATTCTGCCTTTCGTACCATCGCTAAGGAGTTTGGAGCAGGACTTGTTGTCATGGAGATGATTTCTGAAAAAGGATTGCTCTACAACAACGAAAAGACCCTCCACATGCTCCACATTGACGAAAATGAACACCCAATGTCAATCCAGCTCTTCGGTGGGGATGCTGAAGGTCTCAAACGTGCCGCGGACTTCATTCAAGCCAATACCAAAGCTGATATTGTTGACATCAATATGGGGTGCCCAGTTAACAAGGTCGTCAAAAACGAAGCTGGTGCCAAATGGCTCAAGGATCCAGATAAGATTTACCACATCGTTAGCGAAGTGACATCTGTCCTTGATATCCCCTTAACTGTGAAAATGCGTACCGGCTGGGCTGACAGTTCACTCGCCGTGGAAAACGCCCTTGCTGCCGAGTCTGCTGGTGTCTCTGCTCTTGCCATGCATGGTCGTACGCGCGAACAAATGTACCGCGGACATTGTGACCATGAAACACTGGCTCGCGTCTCCAAAGCCATCACAAAAATTCCATTTATCGGCAATGGTGACGTCAAAACGGTTCATGATGCAACATTTATGATTGAAGAAATTGGCGTTGATGCTGTTATGGTCGGTCGTGCTGCCATGAACAACCCTTACATCTTTACACAAATCAATCACTTCTTCGAAACTGGCGAAGAATTACCAGAATTACCATTTGCTAAGAAATTAGATATCGCTGAAGACCACCTCAAGCGCTTGGTTGAGCTCAAAGGTGAAATGATTGCTGTCCGTGAATTCCGTGGACTTGCCCCTCACTACTTGCGTGGTACAGCAGGCGCTGCCAAAGTCCGTGGCGCTGTCTCACGTGCAGAGAGCTTCCAAGAAGTTCAAGACTTATTTAATACGATTCGATAAAAACAAAACTCACCTCAACGACTGTTGAGGTGAGTTTTTCGTAACTGCCTGATGAGGAGACATCTATCATGATCTTCTAGCCCCCTGTATACTGATGAGTAGAAAATAGAAACTGGAAGATAGATACCTTCCTATAATAAACATACCTAATATAATTAATGTTGTTGGAGCTATTCCGAATACCAAAATGTTATTAATGTTGTTCCCCGTACTTTTATAGACAATAGATGGAATTCGTAAACTGGCTTTTACTTTTGGAGTGAAAAGGCAACCCTTTTCAAAACAATAATAATGACAGAATTACTAATGATGTGACTATTAAAAATATTGAGGATTTTATAGTAATTAAGATGATTATACTTAGAAGTAACAGAATTACTGAAACGACTTCATTTAAGCTACTCTCTGATTTTGGGAATAAAAATCCTACGATAACAGAGACAATTGATAAAGATACCCCCCAAAGTAAACTCTCAAAATCTTTCGAAAAAAGAACTTCTACTAAGAGTAAAGGTATTTGAAAAATCAATATAGTCATTACAATCTCCAACCACTCTCTCTTTACAGATAGACCCATAAGGTTATATAATTTTCGGATTTGTAAAGTGCTGTCGGCATAGTGCAGAAACATGATATTTAAAAAAGGATATAGTGGAGACATAACTTTAATCATCGTATTAAAGTCAGTTGTGATACAGGAATAAATTACCAATGTGGAAAAAATAAATAGTGAAGAGGCACATAATTTTGTACGAAGCACACTTTTTAATACATTCGTTAAATATCTTGGTAGAGGGATATGCAGATACCTTCCTCCTAAGAAAGACTCTTCCATATCATCATATGGTATTAAAAAAAGTAACAAACAGATTATCAGCATGACAAGAAAACTGACGACCGCTAAATATATTGGAGGTTGAATATGTTTGGCTAAAAAGAACTCCACTCTAAACCTTCCGATATAAAAATAAAACATCGTGGAAGTCAGTATCACAAAGGAAATAACACCTTTTATTTTAGAAAAATATTTGTTAAAGTATTTGTTAAAGAAATTATAGATAGAATGACTAGCCATATATCCAACCAAAAATGAACAATGACAGGAAAAAAATAGTAAAACAGAAATTGGTAGATCACCAATCACCTGTAGTCCTGGCATCATAATAATAAAAAAAGTTCATAGATAACTATAGAGGTCACTAACTTAAACAAGTGAATAGCATATTTTATTTCTAACCCCAAGAATGGAAGCATTCTTGCCGTAAACAAAGAACTCTCTTTTATTAATATAATGGATTGAGATAGTTGAAAAATAAAGATACCAACAATAAAAGATAAATTATTATAGCTACTAATTGATAACTTGATGGCCATGGCTAACTCTGGAAGAGTAAAATCATTTCTATTCTGCCCCAACCTTGCAAATTCAACAGCATTAATGTAAAAATAATAAAAATAAGCAAGGAAAAATGAAGAGATTATACTAATGCGTCCAAATCTACTTTTAAAGATAGGACGGTTTAATACACCATGGAAAGAATCATTAATAAAAAGTGTTAAAATCTCCCATATATTGTTGTAATTTATCAAATTTTTCACCAGTTTGTCCCATTTGTTTGATTATATTCTTAATATCCTGACTTAATCCCTTATAAGGTAACAAGCATCCTTTGGACATTATATAGATATTGTTAGAGAAACGATTAAGAGTATTCATATCATGAAATACTATTACAAAACTTCTGTATCTTTTTTGAAAATTAAATAATTCTTCTAGTAATAGAGCTGTATCAAAATCCAATCCACTAAATACTTCATCCGCTAAAATGTAAGGAGTTCCCGAACAAAAAGCTGCAATAATTTGAATTTTCTTTTTCATTCCGAAAGAATATTTTTCTAATAAGACGTCTTTAAATTCTTTCAAATCAAAAATTTCCAGTAATATATCGATTTGATTATAATTAGCATTCTTATAATGTTTCAAAATAAAAGTCAAGTATTCAATGCCAGTCATATATTCTGGTAAATAAAAGTCCGATGGGATATAAAATATCTGCTCTTTATATTCTTTACTTCCAATTTTGTAACCGTTACAAATAATTTCTCCTGTAGCGTACGGAATCATCTGTGCTAGAACATTCAAAAATGTTGTTTTACCACATCCATTCGTTCCAACAATAATGCTGATTTCAGAATCTGGAAATGTACAAGTAATGCCATTTAAAATGTTATCACTCTTAAATGATTGGCTTAATTCACATATATTAAACATATCTTCTCCTAACAATTAGAGAGCTTAGTTTTCCTTTAGCTAAGCTCTCTAATTGTTTACTTACATGCAACTCCCATTTGTCCTGACTTAGGCCAATTATATCGCACATTAAAAGCAAAAGAACGACCTCCACTCGTGCAGTACCAAGCATATAAACCAACTGCAGCTAGAACAATAAGGGCTGCTACAACCAAAATCCATTTATTTTCCATCGTTTCTACATATTTTTTATTTAAATAAAGTGAATATTGAACGATAGATGAATTAACTTTATACGGAATAAAATTTAATTTATTAAGAATTGTCATTCTTGATTTCCCATTTTATTTTACAACGATGAGTTTTAAGTGTCAATATTTTTATTTAAATTAAACTATTTTAAATAAAGGCAATAATTCTGACAATGCTATTATCCGTTTTTTAGAGAACCCCCAAAATCGAAGATAGGTAACTTTATAAAAGAACCTATAAATCCAAACAAAATTAAAAAGACTTAGCCTGTGCAATACAGAACTAAATCTTTTTAATATTTAATTATCCAACTTTTGGAGTGCAACTCAAGTCGTTGATGTGAGTTTTTCTATCAATACTCTTCGAAAATCAAACTCAGACCAAACGTCGTTGACTTGATTTTCAAAGAGTATCATGTACTGTCCGTGTTTCAGTCCCTTGTTTGAAAGTTAATTCATTTGACTATGTAGGCAAGCGAAAAGTCTCTGAATCAATCAGAGACTTATTAACACCCATTAAACAATATCAAATTTAAGTTTCCCTTGTTTGACACCGATTTTGAGGATATTACCAGCAACTAGTTGTCCTGAAAGAACTAGTTCTGCCAAGTGATCTTCCACTTGTGTCTGGATGGTACGGCGTAGTGGTCGCGCCCCCATTTCAATATCATAGCCATCCTCAGCCAAGTGTTTGAGGGCTGATGGCTGGAATTTAAGAACAATATCTTTTTCAGCTAACTGTTTGATCAATGGTTGAACCATAATCTTAACCACTTCTTTCATGTGATCTTGCGTCAAGCTGTGGAAGACAACTTTTTCATCGATACGATTAATGAACTCTGGGCGATAAGCCTTCTTAAGTTCTTCCAAGATACGTTTTTCCATCGCCTCATGATCCTGTGATAAATCTTGCGCTCCAAAACCTACCGTCTTATCATCACGAAGTGCTGTCGCTCCAAGGTTTGAAGTCATGATAATCAAGGTATTTGAAAAATCAACCTTGCGACCACGAGAATCGGTTAAAACACCATCATCAAGCACTTGTAGAAGCACATTGAAAATATCAGGATGAGCCTTCTCAACCTCATCAAATAAGAGGACCGAATAAGGCTTCTGACGTACTTTTTCTGTCAATTCGCCTCCCTCATCGTAACCGACATAGCCTGGAGGGGCACCGTTAAGACGTGAAGCTGCAAATTTCTCCATGTACTCAGACATATCAAAACGAATAAGGGCAGATTCATCATCGAAAAGAACTTCTGCCAGAGCCTTAGCTAACTCTGTCTTACCAACCCCAGTTGGACCTAAGAACATGAAAGATCCGATAGGACGTTTACCAGTCCGAATACCTGACTGATTACGACGAATGGCACGACTAATAGCCGAAATCGCTGTATCTTGGCCAATAACACGTTTATGTAATTCTTTTTCCAAATTAAGATACTTTTGATTATCTGCCTGCGTCATTTTTTCCACAGGAATTCCTGTCAGACGACTAAGAGTAGCCATGATGTGTTCTTCGCTTACCTTGACAATTTTTGGAACAGTAAGCGTGTCTTCTTTTTTAAGTAAACGTGAAACAGTCTTAAGATCTCCACTCAAAAGTGCTTCATCAATTGGCGAAAGCTCTGCTTGAACTTCTTTCTTAACCATAGTTTGAACAGTAGCGCTAGCTTCATCTATCAAATCGATGGCTGAGTCTGGAAGGTTTTTACTGGTCATATACCGATGAGCAGATTTAACAGCTGTCATCAGGGCATCATCAGAAATCGATACATGATGATAAGCTTCATAACTAGGACGAAGTCCTTTGAGAATCTCAAAGGCATCTTCAACAGCAGGCTCTTCAATAATGATTTTAGCAAAACGACGCGATAGAGCTGCATCTTTTTCAATATGCTTTTGATATTCTTCTTGAGTGGTTGCGCCAACCATATGGAGTGTCCCGCGTGAAAGAGCTGGTTTAAGAATGTTAGCCGCATCTAAGGTGCTGTCCATCCCACTGCCAGACCCCATAATCGTGTGCATTTCATCCACAAAGAGGATAATGTGCCCGTCTGTCTCGATATCATCGATGATTTGATTCATACGCTCCTCAAAATCACCGCGGAATCGGGTCCCTGCAACCACGCTCATCATATCTAATTCCAGAACTCGCATATCACGCAGCTCATAAGGAATCTCTCCACTAGCAATACGTTGGGCTAAACCATAAGCCAAAGCTGTTTTACCGACACCAGCATCACCGACTAAGACGGGATTGTTCTTAGTTTTACGGCTGAGCACCTGTACCATACGAGAAATTTCTTGGTCGCGGCCCACAACCGTTTCTAAAGCGCCAGCCTGCGCCATAGCTGTTAAGTCGCGTGTGAAATCCGATAATTCTCCAGCTGTTGATGGTGGTTTCATCATATCTGTAAAATTATTAGCCTTAGGGCGTTTAGGTTTTTTCAACTCGTGAATGGATTTGACTTGATCCTTAGTAAAGCCCGCATGTTTCTCTAAACTTTGACGGAGGCTAAAAATCGAAGATCCTTCACCATCATTTTTAAGTTTAAAACCAGCTAATTCCAAGATACGGATGGGCATCATTTGTGGATTTAGGAGCATCGCCATCAAAACATGCTCGGTACCAACCTCTTCATCTCCAGTAATATGACTAATTTGTTCCGCAAAAGCCAAGATCTCAGCTGTCGCTACCGATTGCTCATGAAGATCAAACTGATTAATACTATCATCAAAAGTCTTCTCCGACGCTAAAATAGCAGCTGCAAAATAATCATTTTCACCGGTCTCACTGTCAAATTCTCGGAAAGTTAATCCTGCAATGGTTTCATCACTAGAAATTAATCCAAGCAAAAGATGCCAACTTTCTAACAATTGGCAAGAGAATTGTGTTGCAATAATTTGTGACAGGCCAAAAACTTCCTGCATTTTTTGTGAATACTTAACCATTATGATTCCTTTTTCCTATCCAACCGATGGAGGAGTTTCTTTAACATTCTAGTTCTAATAAAAGGGGCATCTTGTCCTAATACGGCATCAGAAGTCATTGATAACAGCAAGTTGCCTTCTCGCTCCGTGATCACCTTTTCTTCAAATAAGAGTTGAATAAGATCATCAAAAACCTGTTGGCTAACCCGCTCACCAACGGTTGCCATCAAAGAACCCAGTAATTGATGATTATCTGAAAACTTAACCTTGGCAATGCGAATGTAGCCGCCACCACCGCGTTTACTTTCAACCAAATAACCTCGACTCTCTGTGAAGCGTGTCTTTATAACATAGTTGATCTGACTGGGAACAACCTGAAAAGACTCGGCCAGATGAGATCGCTTAATTTCGGTCATACCTGACTGAGCCAACAATTGTTTGATATACTCTTCAATCTGGTCTGAAGTATTTTTTGACGACATTAAGGACCCCCTTTCTTACTTTGACTATAACTGACTATAATTATATCAAATTTTCAAGACATTTAAAACCTTAAGCCTTAAGTATTTATCCTTAGGCAGACGAAAAGAATCGGACCATCAGCTTAACTCTTTTCAGTTTTTTTCACCACTGATAAATCTCCAAGACGATAAGGGATAAACTACCGCTTACTACAAAGGAAATTGATAGCATTCTAACCCCAGGTCCTGAATAGCTTTGGCTAACATCAACTGTGTCATCATCGCACCCATATTACTGGCTATGATAGCCATACTGGTAACGAAGGGTTGACGAGCTATGTCAAAAGATTTTGCGATACTTGCAAAAATAACTAGCATCCCACCCACAACACCAGAAACAACCAAGAATGAACCTAGTCAATAGAAAACAATAGAGACATTTTCAAAAATGGTGACTTTGCCATATTAGACCTTTTGCATTTAGCCATAAGAAAGACACCTCTTTTTATCGAGGTGCCCTAGATTAACGATTAATCAATTATTTACCAAGAGCTGCTGCCATTGTAGCTGCAACTTCGTTTTCAAAGTCATTTGAAGCTTTTTCAATACCTTCACCAACTTCGAAACGGGCAAATGCAACAACTTTAGCATTTACTGATTCTAAGTATTGCTCAACTGTTTTGCTGTCATCCATGATGTAGACTTGTGCAAGAAGTGTGTATTGTTGGTCAACTTTAGTGTTGTCAAGCATGAAGCGATCCATTTTACCTGGGATGATTTTGTCCCAAATTTTTTCTGGTTTACCTTCAGCAGCAAGTTCTGCCTTGATGTCTTCTTCAGCTTTTGCAATCACTTCGTCAGTCAATTGTGCTTTTGATCCATACGCATAGTGTGGAAGGGCTGGTTTGTTAACCATCGCACGAGATTCGTTGTCTTGATCGATACCGTGGTTCAATTGTGCTAATTCATCTTTAACAAATTGCTCATCAAGTTCAGTATATGAAAGAACTGATGGATTCATTGCAGCGATATGCATTGAAATTTGCTTAGCAAGTGCTTCATCGCCACCTTCAACAACTGAGATAACGCCGATACGTCCACCATTATGTTGGTAAGCACCGAAAGCTTGATCATCTGTTTTTTCGATAACAGCAAAGCGACGGAATGAAATTTTTTCTCCGATAGTAGCTGTTGCGTTAACATATGCTTCTTCAAGTGTTTCACCTGAAGCTAATTTAACGTTAACAGCTTCTTCATTGTTAGCTGGTTTAGCTGCTGCAAGTGCTTTTGCAGTTTCGTTTACCAATTCAACAAATTGAGCGTTTTTAGCAACAAAGTCAGTTTCAGCGTTAACTTCAACAACGGCTGCAACGTTACCATCAACGTAAACCCCAGTCAAACCTTCAGCAGCTACGCGGTCAGCTTTTTTAGCTGCTTTAGCCATACCTTTTTCGCGAAGTAATTCAATCGCTTTATCCATATCGCCATCAGTTTCAACAAGTGCTTTTTTAGCGTCCATAACACCAGCACCTGATTTTTCACGCAATTCTTTAACGAGTTTTGCAGTAATTTCTGCCATGAGTAGATCTCCTTAACCTATAATCTGAGAAAACAATTCCTGATCATCAGTTCTTGTTACTCTTTTTAATAACTAACCAAATAAAAACAAAAGAGACTAGGGCTTAGCCCTGCCCCTTTCGCAAGTAATGTCCATTCTTGCCAATCAAGCTCAAATGGTAAAGTGGACAAGCGTCCTTTTTACTTTTCTTAGTTGTTGTCGCCTTCTACAACTTCAACGATCTCTTCGATTGATTCTGCGTTTGCTTCTTCTTGGAAGTCAACACCAGCATCTTCGCCTTGGTTACCTTCAATAACAGCATCAGCCAATTTAGAAGTAATCAATTTAACGGCACGAATAGCATCGTCATTTGCTGGGATAATAACATCGATCTCATCTGGATCAGCGTTTGTATCAACCATAGCTACAACTGGAATACCAAGTTTTTTAGCTTCTTTAACAGCGATTTGTTCTTTATGTGGGTCAACGATGTACATAACATCTGGAATACGAGGCATATCTTCGATACCACCCAAGAATTTTTCAAGACGTGCACGTTGTTTGTTCAACAAGGCAACTTCTTTCTTAGGAAGAACTTCGAAAGTTCCATCTTCTTCCATGCGTTTGATCTCTTTCAATTTAGCGATACGTTTTTGGATTGTATCCCAGTTTGTAAGAGTTCCACCCAACCAACGGTGGTTGATGTAATATTGACCAGCACGAGTAGCTTCTTCTGCTACTGCTTCAGCTGCTTGTTTTTTAGTACCAACGAATAAGATAACTGCATCGTTTGCTGCTGCGTCACGAACGAAGTCGTAAGCTTGATCAGCTAATTTTACAGTTTGTTGAAGGTCGATAACGTGGATACCGTTACGCTCAGTAAAGATATACTTAGCCATTTTAGGGTTCCAGCGACGAGTTTGGTGACCAAAGTGAACACCAGCCTCAAGAAGTTGTTTCATTGAAATTACTGCCATGAGTAGTTTCTCCTTTTATGTTTTTTTCCTCTTCCAGCCGTCAACTTGCAAGACCACCACGCGGGCAACAGCCTCACAATGGAGCCAGAATGAGTATTTATTGCCTAAGCAACTAGTATAGTCTATCAAAAATCATACTAAAAAGCAAGTCATTACATGATATTTTAACGGCTTCTTTGCCCTTTAGATAAATGATTTGGACATATGCGGATGCATATTTTCTTTTAAACTCTAAAAGGTTTCACTAAAGCTACTTGGTTCAGTCCAATTAGTAACCTCTTATTATCAAGCGATACTACTACTTGCTATCCTAAACAACGCAAAAGAAGTGGAGATAGCCTTCCCAAAAGGTGCTCTCCTACTTCTTCAAAGTTTTTTGATACAGCCTTAACTAATCGGATATAGGATTTCGAATGAGATAGTCAAAGGCACCGATAGCTGCTGTGGCTCCAGAGCCCATGGAAATGATGATTTGCTTGTAGGCAGAATCCGTACAATCCCCTGCAGCAAAAATACCTGGAATGTTAGTTGCCCCCTGCTTGTCAACCACAATTTCCCCTCGCTGGTTCAACTCAATATCGCTATCAGTTAACCAAGAGGTGTTTGGAACTAGACCAATTTGTACAAAGACACCCTCTAAGGAAATGGTCTTTTCTTCTTCAGACTCACGATCACTATAACGTAAACCTGTCACCTGAGTATCTCCCAGAATTTCTTGAGTAGCAACATTTTTCAGAACAGTTATACTATCAGTTTGTGAGATTCGTTCTTGTAATACTTGATCAGCTTTCAGTTCTGGTAAAAACTCTAAAACATACACATGCTTAGCCAAACCTGCTAGGTCTAAAGCAGCTTCAAGTCCAGAATTGCCACCACCAATCACTGCAACATCCTTGCCCTCAAAAAGAGGTCCATCACAGTGCGGGCAGTAAGTGACTCCTTTATTGCGAAATTCAGCTTCGCCTGGAACGTTAATATTGCGCCATTTGGCACCTAGGGCCAGAATGACGGTTTTGGCTTCTAGAACAGCGCCATTTGACAACGTCAAGGTAATCACCTTGGCTTTCTCAACAGAACTCACTTTTTGGGCTTTAATGATGTCAACATCATAACTCTTAGTGTGTTCCTCTATTTGCGCCATCAACTTAGGACCCTCTGTATAGAGATTTCCGATCATGTTTTCAATGCCGACAGTCTCCATGACTTGTCCACCGAATGTCTCAGCCACTAAGCCCGTTTTCAAACCTTTTCGCGCGGCATAGATAGCCGCACTATTGCCAGCTGGACCGCCACCAACGACTAGGACATCATAGATCCCCTTATCAGCAAAGGCTTCTTCTGACAAGGGACCTGACACTTTATCTACCAGCTGTTCAATAGTTGCGCGACCCGATGACCACTCAGAACCATTTAAATATACCGTCGGAACGGACATGATTCCTTTAGACGTTACTTCATCTTGAAACATTCCTCCCTCGATCATCGTATGCGAAATGTTGTCATTTAATACCGACATGATATTTAAGGCCTGAACCACATCCGGACAATTATGACACGTTAGGCTAACATAGGTTTCAAATTGAAGTTTTTGATCAATAGCTCTGATCCGGTCTATCAGATCTGGCTCAATTTTCGGAGCACGACCAGAGACTTGCAAAATAGCCAAAATAAATGACGCAAACTCATGTCCTAATGGAATTCCTGAAAAGATGATCCCACTAGATTCTCCTTTTTTTGACACTTGAAAACTAGGAATTCTCTCTAGAGTTATCGACTCACGACTAATGCGATCTGACATAGTCTCAATTTCTGTGATAAACTCATCCATCTTTTGAGAATTGTGATCATCGCCAAGACAAACCTGCAATACAATATCTGACTCCAATAATTCTAAATAACTTTGAAGTTGAGATTTGATGTCATTAGATAATGTCATAGACGTCCTCCTCGTTTTTCTGATTATATTTTTCCAACTAAATCTAAGCTTGGCGTCAAGGTTTCAGCGCCTTCTTTCCATTTAGCGGGACAAACCTCTCCTGGATGCTCGCGCACATACTGAGCTGCATGGATTTTATCAATCAAGGTGCTGGCATCGCGTCCAATACCATCAGCATTTATTTCCATCATTTGAATGATACCATCAGGATCCACAATAAAGGTTCCCCGTTGAGCAAGACCATCCTCTCCTAAGACATCAAAACCTTGTGACAAAACGTGAGAAGGATCACCAATCATTGGGAAAGTGATTGTTCCCACGACATCAGACTCATCATGCCAAGCTTTGTGGACAAAGTGTGTATCTGTTGATACTGAATAAACTTCCACCCCTAGTGATGTCAGCTCCTCATACTGATCTTGTAAATCTCCTAATTCCGTTGGGCAAACAAAGGAGAAGTCAGCTGGGTAGAAACAAAAGATAGCCCATTTCCCTTTGATGTCGTCACTGCTAACCGTTATAAATTCACCTTGATGATAGGCTTGTGCTTGAAAGTCAACCATTTCTTTTCCAATTAATGACATATGTGTATCCTCCTTAAATATAATGATAGGGTTTAAGATTATTATATAACAATAATCTTAAATAATCCTTTAGGAGACACCGAAATGTTCGCGCTTCCATCGTTGTTATTATCGATTTTCTGCTTATTTCTATTTAGTGACAAATGAACGGAAGTGACAGAAAATTTATAAACGATTGCCTACCACAGTGCCTGCCATTATCTCAAGACTTGTTATTGCCTTAAATGACTTACTTCTCAATAGAAGTTTGTTAAAGATTACAAAAGTTAACAATTTGGTGATAGCCTTCATGCGACAACCAAATGATCGACCGAAAGATAGACAGGTCAAAGGGAGCTTACTTAGAAGGGACTTGCTAAAAGGACAAGATTAGGTTATATTGAAGGTAATTACGTATGGAGGCGCTTACAAAATGGTAGATATCAGCTTAAAATTACTTGGCAACCCCAAAATTTTTTTAAATGGACAAGAACAATTTTTCACATTTTCTAAAGTAAATGCCCTCCTCTACTACCTTGCCATCAATGGTTCTGCCAATCGCGAAGTCGTCGCTAGCTTACTTTGGGAAAACAAAAGTACCCAAACAGCTAAAAAGAATCTTCGAAACACCATTTACCAAGCCAATAAAGGAACTAAAGCTGACATCATTATTTGTCCTAACAGGAACACTATTACGCTGAATCCTGATTTAAATATCAAGACGGATGTTGAACTCTTTTTAAAGTCACCCAAACATCATCTGGATCTGTATCAGGGCGATTTTTTGCAGGGTTTTTATCTCAAAAACTGTGAGGAGTTTGAGGTTTGGATATCTAAGCTGCGTCTTCAGTATGAACAAATCTTTTTAAAAGCCTCCTACCAAAAGGTGGAAGAAGGCCTCTCTCTTGATAACGAAGAAGATAATGAACAATACTTAAAACAACTCATTGAACGTGACGAATACGAAGAACGGCATTACCAATTATTAATGCGTTTTTACCAACAACAAAAACGTCCTAGTAAAGCAATTGAAACCTATTATCAATTAACCAACCTCCTCGAGAAAGAACTTAGTATTCAACCAAGTAACCAAAGCCAACAGATTTATCAAGAAATTCTAGCCAATCATCGTAATGACTGTACCGTTAGTCACTTTCTCCGAACTAGCGATACCTTTTTAGGACGAAGCCACGAAATTCGACAATTGGAAACTTTTTTAGCCAGCTGTTTGACTAATCACGATGCCGAAATGATGCTCCTGATTGGGGACACTGGAATCGGAAAAAGAACCTTGGCTAAACAAGTTTTAGCTGCTCAAAGCTCACGCTTTCAAATGGTGACAGCAGAGTGTTTCCGCGAAGAATACGAGAATCCTTTTCAACTATGGCGCACTCTTCTAAATCACTTAGGGGATTTGGTTATTCAACATAGATTACTAACTCCTCAAGGTTGGAAAATGTCTTTGAAACAACATTTCACCACTATCCTTGGGCAAACAGAA
This sequence comes from Streptococcus jiangjianxini, assembly GCF_040225085.1. Lineage (NCBI taxonomy): Bacteria > Bacillati > Bacillota > Bacilli > Lactobacillales > Streptococcaceae > Streptococcus > Streptococcus jiangjianxini. The sequence goes on from NZ_JBEHGL010000014.1 coordinate 54,591, forward strand.
AACGATGACCATCTGGTTTTATCTAAGCAACTAAACGCTCTTAGCTATTTTCTTGTAGACATCTTACAGCAACTAGCTGCCATTAAACCAATGGTTATTCTGATTGAAGATATCCACTGGATTGATCAGGGAAGCCTATCCATTCTTCAAAAGGTTATTCACCAAGTGACAGATAGTCCTTTAGCGTTCATCTTTACCAAACACCCGGGAACACCGATTCACCTCGAAAATTATTTGAATGCTTTAACGAGTCAAAAGAAATTACAGGCCATCTTACTGGAGCCATTCACGCGCCAAGAAAGTTTCGATTTTATTCATAGTCAACTAAGTGATCAGACAATCGATCCCGAAGAGCTTGAACGACTCTATCAAGTCAGCCAAGGCATCCCTTTCTTTTTATCTGAATACACCAAACTCCTTATCAATAAAGAGAAGTTTGTCCCTCTCACACCAGCAATCAAGGCTAAGCTGGGACTAAAGTTAGCTAATCTAGATAGTTTGGCCAATGAACTATTAAATCTTTTAGCCTGCTGTCCTCAAGCAGTTCCACTTAATACCCTGGCACAGGTAATGTCTGTTTCCTTAGAGGAAATCATAACTATTGTTGATAATCTTTGCAGCTACTATATTTTAATAGAATCTAACCAAGATGATGATATCGTCATCAATTTTCGAAAACAGATCGTGCGACTTTATTGCTACGATAGGTTATCCAAATCGAGAAAACAACTTCTTCACGGACAGATTGCTAAACGCTTGGAAGAAAGGCTTGCAATTTTGCCACCTACACCAAAACTGTTACAAGAAATAGCCTACCATTTTGAGCAATCTCATCAAGATATCAAAGCATTAGAATATAGCCTGAATTATCTCGATAACACCTTAGACTATCAACATGAACTATTCCCCATTTATTCTAAATATTCAGCGCGAAATGAATTGTCAACAGACGACAATCAAAGACTAATCGAAAAACAATTTAAAAATATCCAACAGCGCATTGACTATTTGGAAACAAGGTATGAAAATAATAGGGATTTTCAAGAGTTAGTTGTTCGTTTTTCTTACTTGGAAGGACGTTACGATATTCGAATTGGTCGCTACCAAGAAGGCATTAAACATATTCAAAAGGTTATCGCTCTAGCGACTGATCTCAAACAATCTTCCTTTTTATTAGAAGGCTACCGACAGCTCATCCACTACTGCATTCAAGTGGAAAATAAAGTCGAGATGAAATACTACTCTGAAACTTCTTTAGAAGCCGCCGTAGCTGCCAATCATTTTGAAGCTATCGCTATTAGTTTAAGGTTTAAAGGGCTCTATCATCTGATCATCGGAGACTTGGACGAAGCTAAGCGATTGTTAAGGCAATCCATTGACTTTTTCAAGGTGACTCCCTCTTTAGAATCTCAATACACGATTCAAATAGCAGCTGCTTTAGACTATTTAGCCGAAATCTATCAAATCAAGCAAGAATTTGATAAAGCCATTCACTATCAACAAACAGCCATAAAGCTAACTGAAAAAGCAGATGCCGAAGTGCCTGCAAGTGTCTTTTATATCGGATTAGGCATTTCCTACTTCATCATTGGTCAGCTTGATACGTCAGAGCAGATGTTAGTCATTGCTAGACAAGGTCTAAAAAAACACCTACGCCCTTGGAAGGAAATCCAGTTAGACATTTACTTAGCTATCATTCAATGGAAAAAAGGGGTTACTGGTCCTGTGATAGACTTGCTAAGACAAAGGGATAAACTGGAATCTAGGTATGGTAATCCGAGAGATAAAGGCTTTATTTATTACGTTATGGCAGTAGTTAAATACCATCTACTAACCGCTAAACAGTCGTTAAGCGAAACCGATTGCGATTATTTAGAAGCGACACTAATAGAATCTTTTGACCGGTACTACGAGATTGCTATGGCTAATCTTAATCCTTATCGTGACAACCATCTCTGTTGTGAACTGACACGTTTACGGCAAAAACTAGCTTAGTTCAAACGAAAACTCTCCGTATCTCATTCCCAAAGAAATGCGCTACGGAGAATTTTTTTGTGATTCTGCTATAAAAGACTTTAACCATGTTGCTGTGCCATGATTTGAACCAAATAAAAGACAAACGTTGCCGCAAGATTAGCAGTGTGCTTATCAATATCATGCGGCGGAGATACTTCCACAATATCGAAGCCCACCAATTTGCCACTGGCAGCAATATGTTGTAGCAGCAAAACGGCCAAATTGGGATCAACTCCAAGTGATTGAATGGCACTAACTCCAGGTGCTGAGCCGACTGCAAAGCAGTCCATATCAATAGTCAGGTAAACTCTTGTTTGATTTTCTAAAAAATCATCAATCTTTTGACACACTTGTTGATAGCCCATTTTATAAATATCCTGACCAGTTAAAAAATGAATGCCTTTTGATTTTGACACAAAGTCAAAGAGAAATAAATTATTATTATGTTCTTGAATACCTAATGCCAAGTAGTTAAATACCCTGTCTTCTTGCAAGGCATCATCGAACATTTGGCGAAAACCTGTTCCAGAATTTGGACCCGTATAATCGTAAGGCCTTAGATCAAAGTGAGCATCCAAATTGATCACAGCTAAGTCATCATGACTAGCCAATGTCTGCCTCAATCCATGGTAATGTCCATAAGCAGTTTCATGCCCACCACCTAGTACAATTGGTTTGAGATTGAGATCACACATCCGTTTGACAGCTTTGGATAAACTCATTTGTAGTTGTTCCAAAGAACGATTAGGCCCATCAATATCTCCCACATCATAGACCATGACCTTATCCCCTAAATGCCATGGTAATTTAGCTAACTGACTACGAATAGACCACGAGCCTTCAACGGCACCGACACGACCATTGTTGATATAAACGCCCTTGTCGCTTTTGAATCCAATGATTGCAAAATGCGTTCCCTCAAAGGGGGTTAAGGAAGCATCATTGAGATCAAGAAAGGTCATGACCATGCCCCATTTGGCAGTATAGAGATTGTCTTCTATAGCCCCATGGTAGTAACTAGTATTTGATGGATAATAATCTTCTAACACACCTATAACCTCCTTATGCCTATCGACAAGTAGGTCTAGCTAGCAAGACCTAACTCCTATTTGCGACAAGCTAACTGTCAATCATTATATCACTATTGTACTAAAAAGGCTCTGACACTTGTCACAGCCTTTGATAAATAACCTAGAATTGAATGGCAAGGTCAACAACCTCTTCAATTTTTTCAAGGAAACTTGGATTCTCTATAACAGCTGACGCTTTGTTTAGTTCATCATAAATTTCAATGTCTTTATCATCTTCAATCAGCTTAACTTCTTGTCGGAAGAGATCATAAGCAACTTTTGTTCCAATGCCAAGTTCGTGATTTTCTGGTTTCAGATCTAGTGCTTGGCAGGCTGCCATAATCTCTGTTGCCACAATACGACGAGAATTCTTAAGTATTTCTCCTGCTTTTCGAGCAGCTGTTGTCCCCATGCTGACAAAGTCTTCTTGATTTTCACAGGATGGGATAGAATCGACACTAGCTGGATGAGCTAAAACTTTATTTTCAGATGCCAAGGCGGCACAAGCGTACTGAGTAATCATAAACCCTGAATTTAAGCCAGGATGTTTAACAAGAAATGATGGTAATTTGCTGAGTTGACTGTTGACTAGACGCTCTACACGACGTTCCGAAACATTACCGATTTCTGAAATAGCAATGCCTAAAAAGTCAAATGGTTGGGCCATTGGTTCACCATGGAAGTTTCCCCCTGAAATAACATGACCGTCTTTACAGATAATTGGATTATCAGTCACAGAGTTGATTTCAATATCAACTTTTGTTTTCACATAAGCAATACTATCTTTACTTGCTCCATGAATTTGAGGAATACAGCGAAGCGTGTAAGGGTCCTGAACCCTAGACTGTGTTGCTACCGTTGTATTATGGCTATCCTTCAAGAGATTGCGGATGTTTCGTGCGGTTGCTAATTGACCACTTTGTGGACGAATGGTGTGAAGATTTTCTTCAAATGGGCTGGAAATACCATTGTGAACTTCAAGAGAGAGAGCCCCTGCTATATCTGATAATTTTAGTAACTGTATCGCATCGTAGGTTGCCAAAGCACCTATTGCCGTTAAGACCGTTGTTCCATTAATCAAGGCAAGGCCTTCTTTTGCGGCTAGAGAAATTTTAGAAATGCCAGCTTTATCAAGAGCTTCTTGCCCTGAGAGTAATTTGCCCTTGTAGTAAGCTTTCCCTAGACCTAGCATTGGTAAAACCATGTGAGCAAGTGGAGCAAGGTCTCCTGAAGCACCGAGTGATCCTTTTTCAGGAATAAATGGATGAACTCCTTTATTCAATAATTCCAATAATTTTTCGATGGTTGATAAGCGAATACCTGAATAACCTTTTACCAAAGAGTTAATCCGGATAAGCATAATAGCTCTGACTGCATCTTCTGCCAAAGGATCTCCATAACCGCTAGAATGCGTACGAATCAGATTTTCTTGAAGTTGTACGGTATCTTCTGTCGAGATGCTGACATTACAAAGAGAGCCAAAACCTGTCGTAATGCCATAAACAACTCGTTCTTCTTTGACAATATCATCAACAATTTTTCGAGAAGCATTCACCGCTTCCACGGCACGGTCATCGATTTGACAAGTCACGCCTTGACGCGCAACTGCAATCACATCTTCAAGGGTAAGGCTTTCACCGTCTAGTTTTATCACTCTTGTCATATCTTTTCTCCTAGTTCTATTCTTTATATAAGATGATGATTGGCATGTTTTTTTCGCCCATGCATGACATAATAAACACTACTTGCAATGACAATACCTATGCCACCACGAACAAAGTTCATGGGATTATCGCCCCAAATCATAACTAAACTGATAATAACAGCTAACCATGGAATGACTGGTCCAAAAGGAATACGGAAGACCACATTCGCATCCGGTTCGTCTTTTCGCAATTTCATGACCGCTAGTGCTGTTGGAATGTACTGGAAGAAACGGAACACGACACTCAACGTAGCTAAGCTTTCAAAAGAACCGGTTAGCAACAAGATAATAGCAATGGTACTTGAGATGACAATAGCTACTACTGGTGCTCCATTTTTATTTTGTTTGGCAACTCCTGCTGGAAGCAGACCTTCATCTGCAATAGCAGCGCCATAACGAGGTACCATGATAGATTCTCCCATGTTTAAACCAGTAATAGAAATCAGAGCTCCAATGGAAACCATCCAAGCACCAGCAGGACCAATCATTTTAACAAAGGCATCTTGGACAGGAGCGTTGGTATCCATGATACCACCACCAAGCATGGCAATGGTTCCACCGATAATCAACATGTATAAGACAGAAACAATACTAATTGATCCTAAAATAGCACGTGGAACATTTTTTTCTGGGTCCCGCATTTCACCTGCAACAATTGAGAGGGTTTCAAAACCAATAAAACCATAGAAGATATAAACAGCAGTATTTGAGACAGCGCCTAGCAAATTGGTTCCTGGTTCCAATTGAACAAAAGGTGTGAAGTTAGGTAGACCGTTCTTGATAAAGAATAAGGTAAAGGCTGAGAAGGCAACGATTGGAATCAATTTGGCAATGGTTGCTGTAATGGTAAAGATTTTAGAAGTTCTCAAACCTGCAATATTCATGAGAGATAAGAGGATAACCAGAGCAATACTCAAAGGAATGTTCCATCCTTCAAATGCTGGAAAGGTAATGATAAACATCTTCGCAAACCCTGCTGCCATGGCCGCCCAAGCAAAGATGGTAACTGCCCATCCAAGAAAACCAACATTGAAACCAACGAAGTCACCAAAAGCGCGCTTCGAGTATTGAAAAGCACCACCGTTTTTGCCAAAATACCCCGCAACTTCCGCAAAGCAAACGGCTAACATGATGGTCAATATCGCTGTACCAAACATGACAGCGATGGAAGCTGGACCAAGACCTTTATAAATTGACTGTGGCAAGAGAAAAATACCTGAACCAATAACGGCGTTTATCCCATAAAGAGTCGCACCACTCAAGCTAAACTTTGCTTTTTCTCTTTCTTGTTCATTCATATGATTTGACGCCATAATAATACTCTCCTTTTTGTACATTTTGCGTTCAAATGTTAGCAATAAAGTCATCAGGTGATTCTCCCAAGAAATGACTGGATTCTCTACCTGATCAAAGGGATGTCATAAAATAAGTAGCGATGAGAAACTAAGTAGTCATCATAAAACGTGTAAACAACTTTCATTAAAACGCAACCACAGCCATAGTCACTGTTCGAAGCTAATCAACCATCGTTGAGAAAGAAATCGTAACCGATCGACTATTACCTACAAGAAATACTTCCCTTTTTCCATAATCCAGCCCAAATGGCAAGAGGACGATGGTTTTCCTGGTGTTTAGTGGGATGGACTTGGACATCTACTATCGATGAATCCATTTCCATAACTGCTAAGTGACCCTCTGCCAATGTTAACTTTTCTTGATTGTTCCAATAAATCGTAAGGTCAGTAAGAGCATAAATCATTTCAACATCAGCCCTTTTAGGATTGTCCTTGCTATCCGGCCAAATCGCTTGCAATTGCCCTTGGTAGTGATCATCAAAAATGAGATTCATATCTTGGCAGGTACCGTGACTAATGATTCGGCTATTCCCTTCAAATGCGTAAGGCTGAAAAGGAACCACAGTCGTTTCACTATTGTCATCGATATCACTGAGAGTTATCGGCTTATCCAAAGTCATGATAAGACGATGATACCCTTCTAGTGAGGTAAAAGTTGTTTGTCTTATGGCTACTGTTGCAGTAGAAAGGCGATAGGAAAACTGTTTTTTTCCATAATCACCAGTTTCAGGATAAAGGTACAATTGTTGCGTTTTTCCACCTGACCAATCCGATAAAATATAGTCCGAAGGTTTTCTAACAGTTACGATTGTCATCTCTTATCTCCTAGCATTGTCTTAGAATAATCCGGTAATATTGCCCTCCTCATCAATGTCAATTTTTTCACTAGCTGGCACTTTAGGAAGACCAGGCATAGTCATAATCGCTCCTGTCAGAGCTACTATAAAGCCTGCTCCTGCAGATACCTTGAGTTTGCTGATTTTAACTGTAAAGTCCTTAGGCGCTCCCAGTTTTTTCGCATCATCGGAGAAAGAATACTGCGTCTTCGCCATACAAATTGGGTAACGTCCAAAACCTAAGCGTTCTAACTCAGCCATTTCTCGCTTGGCAGCTGGCGTTAGGCTGATGCCTTTGCCCCCGTATACTTTGGTCACAATCTTGGTTAGTTTTGTTTCAATGCTATCATTTTCATCGTAAACAAAGTTAAACTGATTGTCTTGTTCAGCTAGTTCAACAACTTTTTGAGCTAATTCACGACCTCCTTTACCACCACTTGCCCAAACATCTGAAATCACTACGTCTACACCACGTTTGGCACACGCATCATAAACAGCCTGTAATTCAGCATCAGTGTCCAGAGGGAATTTGTTAATGGCAACCACAGCAGGTAAACCATAAACCTCTTGAATAGTTTCCAAATGTTTGTCGAGGTTTGGAAGACCATCAATCACTGCTTGAACATTTTCAGTAGCCAAGTCTGCTTTAGCGACACCGCCATGCATCTTCAATGCCCGGATAGTCGCTACCAAAACAACAGCTGAAGGACGCAATCCTGACATGCGACATTTGATGTCAATAAATTTCTCAGCCCCTAAGTCGGCTCCAAAGCCTGCTTCTGTGACAGCATAATCTCCATATTTCAAAGCTAGTTTTGTCGCAAGTACACTGTTACAACCATGAGCAATATTGGCAAATGGTCCTCCATGGATAATGGCAGGTGTGTGTTCCAAAGTCTGAACAAGATTAGGATGAATGGCCTCTTTAAGCAGAGCTGCCATGGCTCCACCAGCTTTTAAATCTTTAGCAGTAACTGGATTTCCCTCATAGTTATAACCAATAATAATCTTTTCCAAACGTGCCTTCAGATCAGCTATGTTTTCTGATAGACAAAGGATAGCCATGATTTCAGAAGCAACGGTAATGTCATAGCCATCTTCACGAGGAACGCCATTGACCTTTCCTTGCAAACCATTGACAATATGGCGAAGTTGACGGTCATTCATATCTACGACACGTTTCCAGGTAATACGTCTTGAATCAATGCCCAAATGATTACCTTGATGAATATGATTATCAATGAGGGCAGCCAAGAGGTTGTTGGCCACACCAATAGCATGAAAGTCACCGGTAAAGTGAAGGTTGATGTCCTCCATAGGGACAACTTGAGCATACCCTCCACCAGCTGCCCCGCCTTTTATCCCAAAAACAGGACCTAAGGACGGCTCCCTAAGAGCGATAACCGCTTTTTTGCCAATAGCAGTCAAGGCATCGACTAACCCAACTGAAGTCGTTGTTTTCCCTTCACCGGCTGGTGTTGGAGAGATGGCTGTGACCAGAATCAGCTTGCCATCTGATTTATCTTTAAGAGAAACAAGCTGCCGAGCGTCGATTTTTGCCTTGTATTTGCCGTAATGGCAGAGCACTTCTTCATCAATACCGACTCGGTTGGCAACTTCACTGATCGGTTCCATAGTGACTGAATTTGCTATTTCAATATCTGATAAAACCATGTTTTCTCCTTTATTTTTTAAACCATTTCAACGATCGTGGCATAAATGTTATCTGCTAGGCTGCATCCTTTTTTAAGTAGTTCTTCTCCTTTTTGACGATAAGTTGTCACAAAGGCTTCATCCTTAATGCCAGATAAGTTTATGAGAACGTTCAACCATGCTCCTTGTAAGCCTGCTTTGAGGTTTAAAGCCGCAACTCCCAAATCACTAGCCGCGTTGGTGTTTGATTTTCCAACAGCCTTTTGGGTTGTCTCCAAAGCTTCTACCATCAAGACCATCATGTCATAAGGAGATTGGGCTGCTTCTTTCAAGGCACTTTGCATAGCTGTCCGTCTGGCTGCTTTTTCATCATCGGTTTCCCTGGGCATGTCAAAGACTGCTGAAACTAGATTGAAAGCTTCGGTATCCTTATCGATGGCTGCTAAGAGTTTATCTTGTAAAGCACTACTCTTGTTATGAACGTCTTCAATCACATTTTGGAAGTCGGCATATTTTTTCTTTCCTAAGGTCAATTCGCAGACCATTTTAGTTAGGGAAATCCCATTAGCCCCTGACATTGCTGCGGCTGAGCCACCTCCTGGCGCAGGAGCATCTGACCCTAATACTTTAGCAAAATCTCTTACACTTAAATCAACTAATCCCATAGAACCCCCCTATCCAAGTAGATGATTTTCCAAAACTTGTTTACTGTAATCAAAATCTTCAACTTGCAAGTAGTATTCAGCAACATCAACCAAGGCCTTGGCTGGAGCAAGCCCAATCACTTCAGAACCAATAATATTTACCCCGTAGCGCTTAGCTTCAAAACGAATGGTTTCAAAAGTTCGATAAAGTGGGCATTTTTCAAAATTAACCATGTTCATAGACACTTGAGCGATATGACGATCTTCTAGCATGACACCAATGCCCTTACAATATTTGTATCCACCACCTGAGCCACGGATAATTTTAGCTATTTTATTGGCGATGGCAACATCGTCCGTATCCAAGTTAACATTGAAAGCTACAAGTGGCATACGCGCTCCGACTGCTGTCACTCCAGCTGTCGGATGAATGTTTCTATCGCCATAATCTGGAGCCCAATCATCTTCTAATAATTTTTCCGGCATCCCTTCAAACTGACCTTTACGAACTTTGGCAAGATTTTGACGCTCTGGACGTGTTGCTGAATCTTCATAAAGAAAAATGGGAATGCTAAGCTCACTATTTATACGCTCAGCCACTTTTTTAGAAATGTCGACACATTCAGCTGTTGTAATATCCTTAATGGGCACAAATGGGCAAACATCTGTTGCTCCCATGCGGGGATGTTCTCCCTCATGCTTGGTCATATCAATGTGTTCAGAAGCATATTTTACCAGCTGAAAGGCGACTTCTTGAATCGCTTGGTCATCGCCAACAAGCGTAAATACACTGCGATTATGACTAGCATCAGAAGAGTAATCTAACAAGGTTACCCCAGCAATACTTTTAGCTGTCTCAACCAGACCATCAATAACGTCTTGATTACGTCCTTCAGAGAAGTTAGGAATACATTCAACAATTTTTGCCATAGCAATTTCCTTTCAAGTTATTGGGTTAATAAAGTCTTTTGAATCAACTTTGATAGATCATCACGTTCGACTTGTCGTACTCAATGAAAATCAAAAAACAGACTAGACGACGCCGATAAAGATAGAACTGAGGCTCATCAAATCAAGTCAACAACGTCTGCTTTTGATTTTCCATCAAGTACTCTCTGCGTCTTTCGTTTCTTGTATGAAAGTTAATTCATTTAACTATACCAGTTTTTAGATAACGCTTACATTTTTACTTAAATAATGCCGCAACTGCTGATGAAACAAGGTCGTCATCAGCTAGATATGGAATCGTAATGTGATCAGTGTCACCATGCAAACGATTATACTCAATAGCTGTTTCAATAGCATGGTCATTACGTGCCCAGTTACGTCTTGCAACACCACCCATGGTATCCCAAGCAATCGCTGACTTAACAATCTCATCAACACGTTCGCTACCATCTAATACTAAGCCAAAGCCACCGTTAATAGCCTTACCAATACCCGTACCGCCGCCGTTATGAAGGGCAACCAAACTCATACCACGCGCAGCATTACCAGCATAACACTGAACTGCCATGTCGCAAGTAACGTTTGAACCGTCTTTAATATTTGAGGTTTCACGGAAAGGCGCATCTGTACCAGATACATCATGATGGTCTCGACCAATCATAACTGGACCAATCTTACCTTCACGGACTAATTCATTAAATTTAAGGGCAATATTGACGCGTCCTAAACAGTCTTGGTATAAGATACGTGCCTGTGTTCCAACAACTAATTGATTTTTCTCAGCATCACGAATCCAGTTGTAGTTATCCCGATCTTGGTAACGGCGATTTGGATCAATAGCTTCCATGGCAGCATGGTCAGTCGCAACCAAGTCATCATGATTGCCACTCAGGCAAACCCAGCGGAATGGACCGTAACCATAGTCAAACAACATCGGACCCATGATGTCTTCTACATAGGATGGCCAGATAAAACCATCTTTATCATCAATACCATTTTTAGAAATCTCTTTGACACCTGAGTCGTAAACAGATTTCATAAAGGCATTACCATAGTCAAAAAAGTAAGTTCCATTTGAAGTTAGGGTCTTAATGGCTTCGAAATGACGGCTCAAGGTCTCATCAACCATCTTGCGGAAGGCTTCCTTATCTTCAGCCAATAGTTGAGTTCTTTCTTCAAAAGTGATGCCTACTGGACAATAACCACCGTCATACACATTGTGGCAGGACGTTTGATCTGACAGTAGGTCAACATGAATGCCTTCTTCATTGACATACTCAAGCAAATCAACAATATTGCCGTGATAGGCAATGGAAGTTGACTCCTTAGCGTCAAGCGCTTTTTGGGCTAATGTTAGAGCTTCTTCAGGTGTTTCTGCAATTTGGCTTACCCAGCCTTGAGAATGGCGTGTCTCGATACGAGATTGATCAACTTCTGCCACAATCGCTACCGCTTTAGCAATCTCAGCAGCCTTACCCTGTGCTCCACTCATACCACCTAAACCAGACGAAATAAAGAGTTTACCAGTCAAATCGCCATCATCGGCGACACCAAGTTTTAAACGACCAGCATTCAAAAGGGTATTAAAGGTACCATGAACAATACCCTGAGGTCCTATGTACATCCAGCCCCCGGCAGTCATTTGTCCATAATTCGTAACACCCATTTCTTCAGCGATTTCCCAATCCTTCATATTGTCATATTCGCCAACCAAAAGTCCATTGGTAATAATAACACGAGGAGCCTCCGGTTTTGAATGGAACAAGCCGACAGGGTGACCTGATTCGACAACCAAGGTTTGATCCTCAGTCATCACTTCAAGGTATTTTTTGATGAGCTGATACTGCATCCAGTTGGCACAGACTGACCCTGTTTCGCCATAGGTAACTAATTCATAAGGATAAAGAGCGATTTCAAAACTCAAGTTATTGTCAATCATAACCTGCATGGCTTTAGCAGCTGTGCAATTCCCCTTGTAATCATCGATTGGTTTTCCATAAATGCGTTCTTTAGGTCTCCAACGATAGCCGTAAATACGCCCTCGCGTTTTGAGTTCTTCCAAGAATTCTGGAATCACTTCTTCGTGAAATTTTTTAGGAACATACCGTAACGCATTTTTCAAAGCGAGTTCTGTTTGCGCTTGAGTTAGCCGAAAACCTCTATCGGGTGCGCGTCGAATACCGTCTTGAAATACCGTCTTTTCAGGTAACACATCATCTAATTTAACTGTCATTGCTGCTGCAATGTCTGCTTCACTAAAGTATGACATAAAAACGCCTCCTCAAAATATTATTGTCGATGATAGTTTAACAATGGACAGTCAATAAAAAGTCTTTTTATGGGAAACCTAGCCAAAAAGGTAAAAAAAGATGGTATTCAGGTATTTTTGACTAAAATTTGACGCTTTATGGGTAATCTAATAGTATTAAATCATACAATCAACTATAAGGAGGTTTTACATGGTTGCTGATATTTTACTCATGCATTTCAATCAGGTCTTCTGTCCAAACGATCCAGGACATCCTCTCTTCGGTCAGGAAATGAATGATAGCCAAATCCTTGAAGACGGGTATATTGCTATAAAAGATGGCCTTATTCTAGCTGTTGGATCAGGTCAACCTGACGCTTCATTGATCGGTCCAGAAACGGTAACTCACTCTTATGAAGGAAAAATTGCAACTCCAGGTATTATCGATTGCCACACCCACCTGGTTTATGGAGGGAGCAGAGAACATGAATTTGCTAAAAAATTAGCTGGCGTTTCTTATTTGGACATTCTGGCACAAGGTGGAGGAATTTTAAGTACCGTCAGAGCAACTAGAGAAGCTAGTTTCGATAATCTTTATCAAAAATCCAAGAAACTATTAGACTATATGCTACTGCATGGCGTTACGACTGTCGAAGCTAAAAGTGGGTATGGCTTAAATTGGGAAACTGAAAAACGGCAACTCGATGTTGTCGCCGCCCTCAATAAAGAGCACCCGATTGATCTCGTCTCAACCTTCATGGCAGCACATGCTATCCCAGAAGAATACAAAGGCAAGAGCCAAGCCTATCTAGATCTCATCGTTGAAGAGATGCTACCAGCCGTTAAAGAAAATCATTTAGCGGAATTCTGTGATGTCTTTTGTGAAAAAAATGTTTTTACTGCTGAAGAATCACACTATTTATTAAACAAGGCTAAGGAAATGGGCTTTAAACTTCGTATTCATGCCGATGAGATTGCTTCTATTGGGGGTGTAGATGTGGCAGCTGAACTTGGTGCAACCAGTGCAGAACACCTGATGATGGCAACAGATGAAGGGATTGCTAAAATGAGCGAAGCCAAGGTTATTGGTAACTTACTTCCAGCAACAACCTTTAGTCTCATGGAAGATACCTACGCTCCAGCTCGCAAAATGATCGAGAAAGGTATGGCTATCACACTTTCTACCGACAGTAATCCTGGGAGCTGTCCAACTGCTAATATGCAATTTGCTATGCAACTTGGATGTTTCATGATGGGGCTAACTCCCGTAGAAGTGTTAAACGCTGCAACTATCAATGCTGCTTATTCGGTTAATCGCCAAGACAGCGTTGGTAGCTTCACAATTGGAAAAGATGCCGATATTGCTATTTTTGATGCACCAAATATTGACTACCCATTCTATTTCTTTGCTACTAATTTAATCCATCAAGTTTATAAAAAAGGTCGATTAATGGTAGACAAAGAACAGATCGTTTAAATAGAATCAAGCGTAAAAGGAGTTTAAGAAATGCCTAAACTCCTTTTTCTTGTTTTATTTTCATATTCTTCAGGCCCAATTTGTTAGCGCTACCAAGATAATATTTCAACTTGACGCAAGAAGAGTTTTAAGGTAGAATATAGTTTGTTATGGCGGTATAGCCAAGTGGTAAGGCACGGCTCTGCAAAAGCTTGATCGTCGGTTCAAATCCGTCTACCGCCTTTCATAACCTGATTTAACAGGAATTAACCAAATAAAAGCCCAATTTTAAGGGCTTTTTTGATTTTCTCGTCTGGCTCAATTCGCTATCTACTTCCAACTTTCTTTTTTGTCCACTGTGTGATTTGGAGACATGATAAGCTGATTTTGCTACACTAAGGGAATACCTTCTATTCTTTGGATGACGATGCAATTCTCAGCTGATACTAGATAGATGGTGGTTGCGTAACATCGCTATCTCAAACAGGCTTAATCCCTGTGTCCAATAAGCAAGAATACTTTCGCGTTCTTCTATGATAAAATGATGGTAGCTCATAAGATTTCCTTCCGTAAAATGTTCGTTCAAATCTATTTTACTAGAAAATTCTTATGAGTTTTTATTGTGTATGAATAGGTTACACTAAACTAGACAGAATTTATAAAGTGTTCTACACTAAAGAAAACAGGAGAAACAATATGTCTAGAAAAATACGCCGTCATTTTACGGATGACTTTAAGCAACAAATCGTTGACC
>NZ_JBEHGL010000015.1:0-67555 GCF_040225085.1 Streptococcus jiangjianxini
CGTCGGATAATGAAGCGATTGAATCTCGTATCTGTTTACCAGCAGACTAGCTTCAAGCCGTGTTCTAAAGGGAAAAATGAAGCACCCATTCCAAATCTCTTAGACAGGCAATTCAACCAAGAAAGACCACTTGAAGCGATTGTAACTGATTTGACTTATGTTCGTGTTGGTAAGCGCTGGGCTTATGTTTGCTTGATAATAGACCTCTATAATCGTGAAATCATTGGTCTGTCAGTCGGTTGGCAGAAGACTGCAGAGCTCGTAAAGCAAGCTATTCAGAGTATCCCTTATGCACTAACCAAGGTCAATCTTTTCCACTCTGATCGTGGCAAGGAGTTTGATAATCAGCTGATTGATGAGGTGTTAGGAGCATTCGGTATCACCCGTTCACTTAGTCAAGCAGGATGTCCTTATGACAATGCCGTAGCTGAGAGCACCTATCGCTCTTTCAAACTGGAGTTTATTAATCAAGAAATCTTTCATACACTTGAAGAGCTAAATCTTAAAACCAAGGACTACGTCCACTGGTGGAATCATCATCGCATTCACGGCAGTCTCAACTATCAAACACCAATGGCTAGGCGAGTTATCGCTTAACAAAAAACACTTTATAAATTTTGTACAGAAAAGGGTTGCCTTTTCATTATTAAAATGATCAAATATGAGCTGTACCTTTTGTATACACCTTTTACATCAGCTTTCCTCCCAAAAAATAGTCACACTATATCGAAAACTGCCCAGACAAAAATTGTAACCGCCCAATAAGAGAGTATATTGAAAAAGTTCCGGAGTTTATATAACTCTGGAACTTTTTCTATTTGCAATTTTGCAAAATAAACTTTAGGCTTTCTAAATAGAATAGTTTTAACCCATTTTTGAAAAGATTATAAAAGACAGTATATATTTATAATTATTTGGTATGTAAGACTAAAATTTAATAACTATAAAATCATATCTTAAAAATTATTACTAGATATTTTTTAAATGAAATTACAATTCAAAATTTTTTTATAAAAACACGTTTTATAACTTCAAAAAAACTTAATGATTTTACTATTTTTTCAGAACCTAAATATTTTCTCATTACTCTTAAAACTATCTTTGGATTTTTAGAAGCAAATGAATATATCCCATTTCTTTTTGTCTGAATTGCAAAACGTGGAATCCATTTTCCTTTAAAAACTACCGATACTATAACATAATCCATTTCTTGCCATGGAATTTGAATGAAATTTTCTACATTCTGGTCATTAAAAAACTCAAATCCTTTATCACCAACCATAATTTGTCCATAATCTGTCATTCCAGAAAATGATGTTGCCTTTTGGACTATTTCCACATTTTTATTAATTGACTGAACCATAATTAGCCCATATCTATACTTACAATAGATATTTCATCCCTTCTTTTAAAATATTTTTTACTGAATTCTCACTTCTACCAAGTGTAACATTACAGTTAGAACAAGTAAATTTATTCATATTTAAAGAAATAGACTTTTCAAAATCAATTCCACAATTAGAACAGTTTCCATTAGATTTAAATCCTTTAGGTAATACCACTACCCTTTTACCATACAGTTCAGCTTTTTCTTTCAGTAACGTTTCCATTCGATAGTGAGATAGTTGCATTAACTTTCTTGAAAATCGACTCTGGACAATACGATCACCTTTTTTTACGTTTTTATCAAGATTTGAACTTGCCAAACTTTTTACTGATAAATCTTCTAAAAAAATAATATCGTACTTCTCAATAATTTCCTTAGATAACTGTTGTAAGTAATACTCTTTTTGAAATCTTAATTTCTCATATGCTTTAGCAAGTAGCTCTTTATTTTTTTGATAATTTTTAGAATCTTCAAGACTTCTAGAATCTTGTTTAGCAACTATATATTTTCTAGAAAGTTTTTTACGTAAAGAGGCAATTTTATCTATCAAAGAGTGGGTATAAGAAAAGGAAGGAATAGTGAATAATATTTGTTCAGTATCATAACCAATCATATAATCTCGAACACCTCGATCGAATGCAACATAATATCCTGTTTCAGGTAATTTAATCGGAGGATTCACTTTTGACAATATTGTAACAAACCATTTCCCACTGTTAGATTTTTTTATAGTAGCTGCTACAATTTCACCTTCAAACGGTCTATGTTGAACGATTTTTAGTCTGATTTTTTTAGGCATGACAAGAATATTATCTTTCTCAAAACGTATCGAAAACCAATCCCCTTGTTTGGATACAGGAAAACGTACAGATTTTACTGAATATTTTTTTTTAAATTTAGGAAATCCTTTCCCTTTAAAAAAATTTTTGTATGCTGTATCAACTTGAGTAGCTACCTCTCTCATAGCTCTTCCATCATAGCTTTTATTAACCCAAGGAAAATCTGAATTATTTATTGCTTGAGTTATTAATTTTGAAAATTCATTTTTAGAATAAATTTTCACACCCTTTTTAGCTTGCTTTAGCAATTTTTCATAATCACTCTCTGTCCATTTCTGAACTTCCTCGGAATTGAAATTAATTTCTCGAATTAATTTCAAAAAGTTTTCGTCAACTTCTGCATTATATTTTTTTATACTACATGATAGTAAATGATTATAAAGAAATCTATTTACTTCAAAATGTTCCTCAAACCATTTTTTTTGTGTCTGTGTTGGATATATTCTATATCCATAGTTTTTATATATTTTCATAAAACATCATCTTTGTCCATGTTTTCTTACTGCAATAGCTTCGTGGGAAGTTTCATACTTAAATTATAAAATATTTACCACGCTCTACGGATTGAAACAACCCTGATGTACAAGTATTATATTTTTAAACTTTATTATTTGACATGCTACTTAAACAAAAATTTACTAAATCATCATCTGTAACCTCTATGAATATTTTATCTTTGTTTAAACGAGAGCTCGCTAAACAAATTATACCTTTTGAAATGAGTTTATAATCAAAAATTATATCCCTATTATTTGTTTCCTTAATAGTATTATCAATCATGTACAATTCTGTCCTCTTTGTACTATACCAATCTTCATTTTTTAACTTACTCAGTGCTTCTTTTGCAGTCCAAAAAAGAGTAGATTTTATCGGACAATTTTTAGTGATTTCAATTTCTGAATTCGAGTAAGTTATATTTTTAACTTCATCGTCTATATTATCTAATTTTTCGCAATCAATTCCAATATCGAAATTATCTGAAATCGCTATTGCTACGAGTCCCACTGTATGAGATATGGAAACAAATAAATTACTCCCTTCAATATACGGCTTACCATTCTTACCACGTAGGATTTCTAGTCTATATTTTCCAATACTCATGCATAAAATTGTATAAGCTAGCGCCGAATTAAAGGTATTTTCCTTGTGAAAATAGCTTTTAGAATAATTATATCTAGAAATTGATGAAAATTTGGTAAAATTCATTAAAACATTATAATTCTTTATATTATCGTATCTATAAAAATACACTTTAATCATAGTCTACCTTCAATATGTAATAAACCCTGTATAATTGATTTTGTGTGTTCTTCAATAAAAAGGTAATCATGTTTTGAACTTACATCTACAATGGAAACTGAATCAAACAATCTCCGTATTTGTATATCAGTTAGAGGATTCTCTTCAACAATACTACGTACAAACGTGACTTTACTATTATTAATTTTCTTAGGAGTATAATTAAATAAGTCATTAAATACTTCGTGATTATTTTTTAATAAATGTTCAGTTGTTATATTCAGTTTATCCATTCCTTTAAATATATGTGTATTCTCAAAATACTTTCTGTAATAACCGTTTTCCTCTCTTTCAGCTGCTAATTGATAGTCTTTCTCCTCTAAGTAAAATGGAGCATCTAACACTATTAATTCTTCTACTTTAGTATCTGAATCTGCTAACTGATAACACATTTCACTTGCTATCACACCTCCATAACTCCATCCCATCAACTTAATTCTATTACAATCTTTTTCAACGAGAAAAGATTTAATTAATTCAATATAAAATTTAGCAATATTTTCAATTCCATTAATTCTTTCTCCTTGAGACATAAGATTATATGGTTCAATGATATAGATGGGAAATTTAGCGTTACTAATATTTTCAAAAAGCGGTCTATATACATCACTTCCAGTATTACCTGAATGTATCACAAATAAAGGTAATGCATCTCCCATCTTTGGGGATCTTTCAATAAAAGTATAAATTGGTTTAAAGTTATCTTCTAATAAGAGATTAGCTAAATCAAATAATTTTGAATGATTATATATCTCAACAAAATTCACCATTTTACCCAAATCTTGTAAGACTTTAATTCCAAGTTCCATTATTTGCAGAGATGTTGCACCTAGCTTTTTGAAATCACTCTGATAATTAATATGATTCTTTGATATTCCAAGAATTTCACTCCAAGCTACTTTTAAATACTCTTCCATATCAGATACTTCTTTTGACAAAATCCTGTTATCTTGGATAGAAGAAATATTATCTAAAATATCGAATAATTTAGATTCATCTGTTTTTCCGTTTCCATTTAGAGGTAGAGAATCAATTTTTATAATTCTTTTAGGGATCATAATTTCAGGTAATAAATTTTTCAACTCACTTATTACTTCATCTTCATTTACCTTATCTTCTTGAACAATCCAACAAAAAATCAAATTTTCTCGTACAAAAATATAGCTTTGTTCTACATTTGGTAAAATATTTTTTAATGCATTTTCTATCTCACTTAAATCAATTCTTATTCCATTGATTTTATACTGTCTATCTTTTCTTCCAAAATATTGAATATTTCCATCTTCCAAGATTCTAGCAAAATCACCTGACCTATATCCTGAAACCATCTTACCATCAATATTTACACTAATGAATGAGCTTTTAGTAGCTTCAGGGTCCAAATAGTAGCCCGAAGCAATTTGGGATCCAAATAAGAATAATTCTCCTATCTCCCCATTACTTAATACATTTCGATTTTCATCTAAGATAACTGCTCCCATCCCTCTAACAGTCTTACCAATTGTTATAGTATTTGTATCATTAGTAATTTCAGTTGCCGTAGCTGCACCGCATTCTGTGTTACCATATATATTAAAAACTTTATAAGTAATACCTTCTAAGCTAACATTTGGAAATCTTTGACCTGATAAAGTTAAAACTCGCAAGTACTCTAAATTCATCTTTCTTATTATGAATTCTCCAATTGATGCAGTTATATTCATAAATGTTATTTTATTAGAATTTAAATAATTTTCAAGTAAATTGAAATCATGCCTAATTTTCTCATCTAATATATGCAAAGTACATTTTGCATATAGACCTGAAAATAGCTCAATATAACTAATTGCAAAAGAATATGCAGTAAATAAAGCCATGTGATCTTTTTCTGATAACTGAAATAATTCTTTTTCCCAAATTACTGTATTTTCAACATTTTCTCGTGTTATTTCTACAGCCTTAGGTAAACCAGTTGAACCAGAAGTGAAATAAATCGCCCACGCCTTAGTATTATTTTTATAACTATTTATTTTATTTATTGAGTATACACTATTATCATATTTTATAACATAGTTTGCATGTGATATTTCTAACATTTTATTTAATCTCTCTTCAGGTTGAGAAATATCTTGAGGTATAAATGTCACTTCCATCTTCATTAATGCTAGAACTGTTATTACAAACTCTATGCTTCGTGGGAGCTGCAAAGCTACAATTTTATCAGAAAAATCATAATTGCTTAACTCTAAAATCCTTTTTTCGACATTATCTACTAAATCCTTATAACTCAATTTTATGTTTCCATCAATTAAAGCTATTTTTGAAGAATCTGATTGCGAATGCTTATATAAGACGTTTAAAAAATCTTGTTTCATATATACTACTCCCTACAACTTACATGTATCAGTTTTGAAACTATTTCTTTTATATCAACATCAGTAATATCAATATTTGAATTATCATCAATTAAGTTTAAAATAGTGGTATCAAAAATATTAAATTCATTTTTTGCAAAATAAATATTTAAATTTTTATAAAAATCATCTTCATACTGAGGAACTTCAATATATTCATCAATTTTTATACTATTAAATATCTTAATAGTATTTGAAGAATTTGAAATAACCGATGCTATAAATTGATTGTAGAAATCATTTTTTGTAATTTGTCCATTATAGTAACTACTTACTATTGTATCTAAGGGGAAAAAAATTTTCTTATATTCATTCATAATTTTATCCAGAAAATATGATGAGATTATTTTTTTATTTAATTCAGTATTATATTCAAGATAATAGTCTGATAATGTACTTTTACCTCTACAATAAAAGTTATAACTACTCTTTAATAATGGATGAATAACTAATTTTTGATTATCATTCCAAAGCCATTCTAAAAAAGTTTTGCAGCCCATATCTAAAGAAATATTTAACGAATTACTTAAATCATCTAAATAAGGCGGTTTCCCATCACGATCCCAATGAATTTTATCAGCTAAAAATACTACTTTTACAATATCTGAAGCATTTTCAACACATGTAGTATGAAATAATATAGAATCTAAAATATCCTTGTCGTGTATTCCGAATAATTTATTAGCAAAATATGCCCCTTGTTTTGCATGAATTAATAGCGGAAATTCTGTCTCTTCTTTACAAAGTGTAATACCACACATTTCAGCAATTTTTACACGATCTTGATTAGGTATAGCACCACCTAAATCGTGTAGGCTGCCTGCAATAAAGGCAGCCACAGGATTTAGATTATACTCTAAAGCTAATTTAAATGATTCAATACCTACACCAATCGAATGCAAAAAATTTTCTGACACAGGTGTTAGATACTCTCGTTTTTTCATTCTTTCACCAACTATTCTGATAAAACTCCATGTTTTTCATATCTAGCTACTTTAATAATCCCGTTATCATCATTAACAAGTACAACATATGGCTGAGACATTTTAGCTTCTTCCAGAGACATCTGACAATAACTCATGATAATAATCTTATCATTAACAGAAACACATCTAGCAGCCGCACCATTCAAACAGATGATGCCAGAATTTCTGGGCCCAGCAATTACATATGTTTCAAATCTGTTACCATTATTAACATCTACAATTTGCACTTTTTCATATTCAAGAATATTACTCGCTTCCATTAGAGCCTCATCAATAGTGATACTACCAACATAATCTAATTCTGCTTGAACTACAGTAGCTCTATGAATTTTCCCTTTTAACATTTCTACTATCATTGTATTCTCCTTTTATTTTATTCAATAATTGTATTTATTTTTATGCTATTATTTTTTAGTACTTTATACAATATTGTTTCATATATATTTATAAAATTTAAAATCTCCTCCCTATTAAATGTCGTTTTTGCATAGTTAAAATCGATGTTTTGTCCCCAAACAAAAATTGTTAAGTCACTAAAAGCATCTTTTTGAGCCTTACTATTCATCTCTGGTAATGCTTCAAAAATAGTTGAATTTTTTAATGCTTCCCCTTTAAATCCTTGAATACCAAAATAAAGTTTGCATCCACTCAAGTCTAAATCTAGTTTATTTGCTATCATTTCAAAAGGAATATCTTGATTGTTTTGATAATCAATAATTTTAGCATTTAAATCATTTAAGAACTTGTCGTAAGAGATATCTTTGTTTAAATTTATTGTAACTAAAAATTTATTAATAAACAACCCAATTAAATCCTCAACTCCGCTAACATTTCTATTTAGACTAGGAATCATGATAGAAATATTTTTTTGATTACTTGCTTTACTGACTGAAAGGAAGAAAATGCTGAGAAGGAAATTATGTATTGTGGTGCCATATTTTTTTACATATTTGTTAATCTCTTTATACAAACCATCCTCTAAATGTAAATATTCATCTGCTCCATCTTTTGAGTCAATCACTAACTTTTTAGTAGAAAAATATTTCGTTGGCTCATAACTACTGAGTTCATCTTTCCAGAATTTTAATTGTGATTCAACTTTCGGGCTATTCAAGAAGTCTTGTTGACATTTTGCATAATCTTTATATTGGAATTTTAATTCGTCTACAGCTTCACCGTAATAATATTTCTCAATATCTCTTAAGAAAAGCGAAGTAGACCACCCATCAAAAGCAATATGATCAATTAGACATGTAAATATATTATCATATATATTTGCTTTAATCGGACACTCTTTCTCCAAATCGAATATATGTGAAAAATATTTTTCTCTATTTATGGCATTTTGAGTAACAACAAATGGTTCATTTGAAATATACTGATAATTTCCATGAAGTTTAGTTCTCAAAATTTCATGTCTTTCTACCACTTTTTCAAGAGCATAAATTAATTTTTCAACATCAGTTGTATCTTTAATTCTAAACGCAATTTTAACATTACTATATGATGTCTTAGGTGTCGAAATATACTGTTCCTGAGCAAAAGATAAAACTTGATTCTCCACTTTTCCAAATTCTTGTTTACTAACTTTCAGAGTTTTCAGAGTATCAAGAGGAGCATCAGATATAGAAAATGAATTAGAAATTTTTTCAATTGTTTTATTTTCAAAAATCACTTTAATATCAAGACTTTTATGTAATTTTTTATTTAAACTACTAATTAATTTAATTGCTTTGATTGAGTCTCCACCAATATTGAAAAAATTTTCCAAAATAGATAATTTTGAATTATCAATATTCAATATACTTGCTATACAATCTCTGACAATTTTCTCTCCTGAAGTTCTCGGTGCAATATATTCTACAGAGCTAGAATAATCTATTATAGGCAAGGCACGTCTATCAATTTTCCCATTAATTGTTAATGGAAATTCATCAATGTATTGATAACCGGAAGGAATCATATAATCTGTTAAGTATTTAGAAATAATATTTTCTATATATTCCTTAGTCAATTCTTTAGAACCTGTATAATAGACGCCAAGATACTTACTGTCTTCTTCTCCAAGTGACAGAGCTAAAACTTGATTAATTTCTGGTATTTTTAGCATCGCTGCTTCAATCTCACCTAATTCAATTCTGAAACCTCTTATTTTTACTTGGAAGTCATTTCGTCCAATAAGTTCAAATTCTCCATTTGATAAACGTCTAACAATATCTCCTGTTTTATAGATTAGTGAATATTCTTCTATATTATTCAAATTGTACGGATTTTTTCTAAATACTTTTGAAGTTAATTCAGATTTTCCGTAATATCCTCTAGACAATTGAGGACCTCCAATATACAATTCCCCAATAGCTCCATCAGGCAACAATCTCATTTGTTCATCTAAAACATAGTGGACATAATTATTGAAAGGCTTTCCTATATTAGAGTAATTAATATAATTAGAGTCAACTTTCTTCATTGACGTCCATACAGTTCCTTCAGTTGGACCATAGATATTAATTAGTGTGAGGTCTTTAAAACGATTTGCAAAAGCATCGTTCATCTTCTCACCACCGACTAATATTGTCGTCAAATCTGTATTTAATATATCAGAGTCATTATTTTGAAATAGATAACTAATTTTACCAGGAGTTGACTGTAAGGTTGTGATGCGATTGTTTTTCATGTACTGAGGAAAATCTTCTGGCAAACCTGTAAATAAACTAACAGTTTTACCACGTAACAGTTGACCAAAAATCTCTGTTCCGAAAATATCAAATACATATTCCGCAATACATCCAAATTCTATATCTTCAGTCCCATTTGATCTTATTGCAGATAACATATTATCTAAATAATTTAAGAAATTCCTATGTTCAACCATTACACCTTTTGGTTTTCCAGTTGTACCTGATGTAAATATGATATAAGCTAATGCGTTGGGCTTTATCAAAAGATTCAAATTATTAGTATTATTTCTTTCGGTTAGTAAAAGATTAATTACCTTCTCATCAATAACTACTTTAGATTCAACTAACTCTGTAATATATTTAATTCTCTCAGCAGGAAACTTAGGCGACATTGGAACATACGCTGCACCTGCCTTTAAAATACCTAAAATAGCAATAACCATTTTTTCCGATTTTTCCAATAATAATGGAACCCTATCTCCCTCTTGAACACTAAATTTTGTCATCAAATTTCTGGCAAAAATATTTGAAAGTCCATTTAATTGAGAATAGGTTAATTCTATATCATTACATCTCAAAGCAACTCTATCTGGATTCATCAATACTTCTAATTCAAATTTTTCAACAATATTTGACTGGCTATATCTCCCTGTACTAAATCTAGGGACATATTCAACATATGTTAAATATGAAACATTATTAACAATTTGCTTCACTATACTCTTCATGAAATTAAACAGTTTTTCAATTGTTTTTTCCTCAAAGAGTTCATCATCATATTTAAACTGCAAAAATAGATTTTCATTTTTTTCAAAAATAACAATGGTTATTGGATAATCAAGTTTCTCAACTGCTTTAACACTAACTATTTCTAGTTTACCATCTGATTCAGGCAAATCATTTGATTCTATTGGATAATTTTCATAAATAAATACAGTATCAAATAACCTAGTTCTATTAATCTGTAATTCAGCTAAACTGACACCTCCATTAATTAAAGCATTTTGATTAATGGTCTGAAGAGAATTTAGTTCTGATTTTAATCC
Source organism: Streptococcus jiangjianxini (assembly GCF_040225085.1). NCBI lineage: Bacteria > Bacillati > Bacillota > Bacilli > Lactobacillales > Streptococcaceae > Streptococcus > Streptococcus jiangjianxini. The sequence continues at coordinate 10,629 of NZ_JBEHGL010000015.1, forward strand.
AGAATTACTATGTTGAAATTGAATAGGTACTGTTTGAATATAAAGCCCCACACTATCTTCAATCCCATTAATTGGGAATTGTCTACCAGAATTTACAACACCAATTGTCGTTTCTGTAATACCTCCATAAACACTTAGAAGTTTATGCCAAGCATACTGCAATATTATATTAATTGTAAGTTCATTTTCTTTAGAAAATTGTTTCAAAGAGTTGTATAGTGAATTTTCTAATGTAAATACCTTGTCTACTGGTTTTTGAATATAATCAATTTCTTCAATTTTAGTTTGATGCTTATCATGCCTAAATAATCCTGAAATATCCGGATGATTTACTTCGTTTAAATTTTCATCCCAATATTTTTTTGCATATGCTAAATTATTGTGTATAAATCTCTGCCCCTCTAAATATGCATTGTCTACCTCAAAAGAAATTTCACTATCAGTTAACAACCCATAATAGAAGTTATGGACACAATTCATCAAAATTGAATTAGACCATCCATCTAAAATTGCATGATGATTAATTAACACGCAAATATACTTATTTTTTGAAGTTTTAATAAGCCTTACTCTGAACAGAGCACCCACTGAAAGAGTAAATAATTTATTTCTTTCATCATTAATTAATTCATCAACTTCATCTGTTTCAATATATTCAAAATCAAGTGTAGCTTTTTTAGGTATTATTTGAACAACTTCTCCATCTACAATATCTAAACACAGTCTAAGACTTGGATATCGCTCTTGTGCTAATTCCCACGAATGCTTATAGATATTGATATCAACAGAATTATTATATTCGAATGCATATGCACATATATAGGCATTGTCATTTTGATAATTATTCAAAGCTTGATATACAAAACCTTGTTGCAATGAACTTGCCGGTAAAATATCAACTACCTCTTCGGAATCTTGAATTTTATCTAAACTATCTTGAGAAATTAAATAATTAATGTCATCAGATGTCAGATAAGTTCTAGATGTTTCATTAAGACCATTAACTAAATTAATAATTTCTTCTCTTAAATATTGAGAAATCAAATCAAGACTATTTATTTTTCCACTTAGTTCAACAAATAATTGTTTTTGATAAATTCCACTATTAATAACTAGATTTTCATTAGGTTCTATATCCGACATACATCCTAAATCTGCTTTTACAATAGACCATTCTGAGTCAGTAACACTAATTTGTCCTAAATAATTAAATAATATTTTAGGTAATTTTTCTGCTCTTATTCCATTTAAAAGTCCATAACCAACCCCTAAATCTAGGTTTTCTTTTCCATACAATTTTGTTTTCACTAAGTCTACAGAGATTTTTTGAGGATAGATGGAAGTAAACCATCCTACAGTTCTTTGTATGTTAATAGACTCATCAATATTTGCTCGACCATGTGACTCTAATTGTACATATGTTTCTTCTGATGGCCATATTCTATTTAGAGCTCTTGCCAAAGAAGTAAGTAAGATATTAATTGTAGATGTATTGTATACTCTATTAATATCGTTCAATAACGTATTGGTTGATTCAGTTGAAAGATGGAAATGAGAAGATTGCATATTCTCCTGAACTTCATATTCTTGGAACTGACTTGGATAGTTATTGTTAAAAGTATTTTTAATACTTAATAATGCTTCTCCCCACTGTCTGTAACTTGTTCCTTTTGGCGGAAGTTGTTGTCCATTGTACAAAGCTTTTAAATCAGATGATATTATTTCCCATGACACCGTATCAATAATTAAATGATGACAAATAACCCCTAAAATATTTTGAGAGCTAATGTAAATAAATTTATACAATTTTTGAGACAATTCAAATTTATTCTCCAGTTTACTCAAAATAGAATCATCATCTATTATTTCTATCTCAACATTCTCTATCTTATTACCATAATACTGTTTATCGTTTTTAAAATAAATCCTTAAAGAATCGTGGTAATTAATCAGATCTTTCAATGAGTGTTTTAATTTTTCTAAATTGACATCTTTTGGTAATTTAATGCCAAATCCTTGATTAAAGCACTCTGAAAAATTATTGTTGAAAAACCACTCCTGAATAGGAAGAAGATTTACCTCACCTGTTAAAAAACCTTGCTCAGAAATAACGTCACTCTTATCTTTTTTAATAACTTTCTTAGCTAAATTTTTAATATTTTTAGCATCGAAAACTTCATTTACTGGTATGGATACATCAAATACTTGTTTAATTTTATTACTTAATTGAATTGCTTTAATCGAATCTCCACCAAGATTGAAAAAACTAGCCAATATATCAATTTCAGACGTAGACCTTCCTAATAAAGTAGCAACTATATTTTGCAATTGGAGCTCAATTTCATTTTCAACAATAGTATTACTAGCCTTTATCTTCGGCGAAGGCAATGCTCTTCTATCCAATTTACCATTAATTGTTAATGGTAAATGTGTCATAAAAATGAATATTGATGGAACCATATATGAAGGTAATCTATCTCTGAGTTGTTCCTTGATTTCATCTTCTTTCAATTCTTGGTCGGCAACATAATACGCAACTAATTGACTATCCGATTTAAGAACGACAGTTTGTTGTATTTTCGAAAGCCCTAAAATCTGTTTTTCTACTTCAGCTAACTCAATACGTAATCCATTAATTTTAACTTGAAAGTCATTTCTACCTAAGTATTCAATATTATTATCGTCAAGAATTCTAGCAAGATCTCCCGTTTTATAAACTCTTCCACACCCTTCTATATCAATAAAGCTCGAATTTGTTAATTTAGGCTGGTTAATATAACCTCTTGCTAATTGAATACCTGAAATAGCAAGTTCTCCTATAGCACCTTTTGGTAAAATTTTGTTTGACTTACTTATGACACAACAATTTGTATTTGCAACCGGTTTTCCTATTAATACCTTGTCAATATCCAGATAATTACAATCAAAATACGTTACATCAATACTAGCTTCAGTAGGACCATATAGATTATGTAATTGAGTACTAGGTAAAAGCTGTTTAAATCTTTTAACACTAGATAGACTTAACGCCTCCCCTGAGCAAAATACATATTTTAAACAACTTAAATTAATTTGTCCATTTTCTGAATATAGCTCAATTGTATCAAGAAATACATCTAACATACTTGGTACAAAATGCATAGTTGTTATTTGTTTTTCTGTAATTTCTCTAGCAAGATATAGAGGATCTTTATGACCTCCATCTTTAGCAAAAACAATTTTTGCTCCCACTATTAGGGCCCAAATTTGCTCCCATACTGAAACATCAAAAACGTAATTAGTTTTTTGATATATGATATCCTTCTCATTTAAAGGATATTTATCATTCATCCATTGAATTCTATTACTTAAACCGGCATGTTCGATCATGACACCTTTGGGTTTTCCAGTTGTACCAGATGTAAAGATAATATATGCTAAATCATTGAGATTTATATCTAGACTTATTTTTGTAATATCGTCAAACATAAAACCTTCAAAATTTTCTTGTATCAAATATTTTGATTTTGACTCATGTAAAATATACTCAATTCGTTCTTTAGGATATTCACTTGTTATTGGTACATAAGCACATCCTGCTTTTAATATTCCCCAAATAGCAATTGCCATTTTTTCACTTCGCGGTAGAAGTATCGCTACATTATCACCTGGACTAACTCCATGAGTTAATAAATAGTTTGCAAAGCTATTCGTCCTATGATCAAACTCTTTATATGTCAATTGAACATTTTTATATTCTATTGCAATATTTTCTGGGGTTTTATCAACTTGTTTATAAAATAAATCAACTACAGAAAGTTTTGGATATTTTTTTATTTCTCCCTCAATAATATTTTCAGCAATAGGAGAATCTGATACTGTAAAATTCCCTAAATTAATAACAGCTTTTATTAATTCAATATAAGATTGTTTGATGGATTCAATAGTTGAATGAGAATAAATATCATTACAATAATTAAAAACTACTAGTCCATTTTCAACCATTACTGATAAATCATATTTGGCAAAATTGTTGATACTTGCTGTATTAAGTATTTTAAAAATATTATTATCTTTTAAAACTTCAGAAGTGAAATCTTGCACACTGAAAAAGACCTGGTAGATAGGATTCCTTGATAAATCATGAGTGTTATTTAAAGATTGTACAATTTTTTCAAACGGGATATCTTGATTTTTTTGAATTTCTAATATTTGCTCATGATTCTTTTTAAGTAATTCATTGAAAGTGCTATCTTGGCTTACTTTGGTACGAACTGGTAAAGAGTTCACGAAAAAGCCAATCAAATTTTCTGTACCTGAGATGTGCCTATTAGCAAATGGACTCCCCACAATAATATCATCTTGATAACTAAATTGTGCAAGAACAATATCTAATATTGTCAACATAACAACATACAAAGTAGTTTTATGTTTCTTTGCAACTTGCTCTAAGCCATCTTTCCACTCTGATTTAAATGTAACTTCAATATTACTTCCACTATATGTATATTCTTTTGGTCTACTGTAATCTACTGGCAAATTAAGCGGTTCATAGTCGTACAATTGATGTAACCAAAATGATTCCTGTTCTTTAAAAATATTTGAATTTAAGAATTCTCGTTGCCAGTAAGCATAATCTTTATACTGAATATTTAATGCCGACTCTTCTTTATTATAGTAATTATCTATTAATTCTCCTAAGAATTTTTCTGTTGACCAACCATCAAATGCAATATGATGAATATTAATTGCTAGTATTTTATCGTACAGATTAACTTTAATAGGAATTTCTTTTGATAAATCAAAAGATTCATTAACGAATGCGTTTAAATCAATTGGATAATTACTAATTGAAAGTTTTTCATCAGTAACAAATTGACGATTATCTTTGATTATAGTTCGTAATACTTCATGTTTTTCAACAATTTTTTGAATTGATTTCACTAATAAATTAGCATCAACATTATCTAAAAGTTCTAGTACTATAGGGACATTGTAAGCTGCTGTATTATTAGAAAACTTATTAATAATCCATAATTGTTCCTGTGATATGGAAGTATAGTAACTTTCTCTTTGAGATATCGACTTAATTAGCTTAGAAGTATTAACTTTATCAACGATAGACATCTGCTTAATAGTCTTGGATTCTATGATTTGCTTAACTGATAAATTAATCTTACTTGATAACTTCAGTGCAAGAATTGAATTTCCACCAATTTCATAAAAATTATCATTAATCGAAACTTTATCGAAATTTAAAAGCTCGCAGACAGCCTCAGAAATTTCTTTTTCTCTTTTAGTAGTTGGTGCTTCAAATTTCTTATTTTCAATTGTAGGCTCTGGCAACTTTCTCAAATCAATTTTTCCATTAATTGTCAATGGAAATTCAGTTAACTGTACATAGTAATTTGGAACCATATAAGCTGGCAAATATCCATCCAATTTATAAGACAAGGTACCTGTATAGTATGCAACTAAAGAGTTATTTTTGACTTGGACAAGGCAACGATTTATAAGAGGCTGTCTCATTAATTGGGTCTCAATTTCTCCAAGTTCAATTCTGAAACCTCTTAGTTTCACTTGAAAATCATTACGACCAATATAAATTAATTCACCATTGTGTAATCTCTTGACCAAATCACCTGTCTTATACAATCTTCCATACAGTGGATGATTAATAAATGCTAATTCAGTTTTTTCAGGATCATTAAAGTACCCTCGTGCAAGTCCTTTACCACCAATATACAATTCTCCAATCGCATTTTCTGGTAGTATTTCATGTGAGGAGTTTAGAACTAGACAATATACATTTTTTTGTGGTGAACCAATATTTTTAGAATTCATTCCTAATTCATATTTTTTAACCGTTGCACACACTGTTATTTCTGTTGGACCATATGCATTAACTATTTCTGTTCCTTGTTTATAGTACGCTTTATAAATTTTTTCAGGTGTATTTTCTCCAGCTACAATTAAAGTTTTTAATGGCAATAAATCTCGTTCATTTAAAATAGCCGGAGGTAGTGTAGCTAACTCAATATTTTTATTTATTACAAATTGTTTTAATAATTTATAGTCTAGTCTGACCTCATTTTCTAATAGATATAATGTTGAACCAGATAATAGACCAATGAATAATTCATAAACAGAAGCATCAAATACAAATTCAGCAAAATGAATAATTTTTGTTGATTGTTTTATATCAAAGTAATTTATTTGATTATATATAGTATTGATAACTCCCTTATGCTCAATCATTACTCCTTTAGGTTTTCCCGTAGTCCCAGATGTAAAAATTATATAAGCTAGATCATTAAGTGAAACATCAATGTCAGGATTTAAATCATCTTCTAACATAATTTCAACCGACTCATCTAAAATAAATGAAGCTCCAGTTGTTTCGATTATATAATCAATTCTTTCCTGAGGATAATCCTTACTCAATGGAATATAGCAAGCACCTATTTTTAATATAGCCAAAATTGCAATGACGTACTGCTCACTTCGATCCATCAATATCGGAATATAGCTTCCTGATTGAATTTTATATTTTTTTATTAAAGTATTAGCAAGTCTATTAACTTTTTTATTTAATTCAGAATATGTTAATACTTCATTACCATACACTAAAGCAATTTCATCTGGATGTTTGGATACTTCCTCTTCAAATAGCTTATGAATCGGAATTTTTGGATAACTAATTTCTTCAACATGAACATCATCTACTGAAAACTTAATATTTTTCAGTAACTGACCGTCATAAATAAATTGCTCCAATACAAACTGATAGGTGTCAGCAAACTGAGCAATTGTATTATCAAAAAATAAACTTTCTGCATAAGTAAAAGTAACTCTATTTTTTGAAAACATTACTGATAAATCAAATTTAGTATTTTCTAATGAATAACCATTTTCAATACTTTCAAATATATCAGTATCTAAAATAAGGGGACTCATATCTTGGAACCCAAACATTATTTGGAAAATAGGATTTCGTGATAGATCCTGTTCAACCTTTAAATTGCTTACAAGATGTTCAAAAGGATAGTTCTGATTCTCTTGAGCATCTATTACTAAAGTTTTATTTTTTTCAATAAATTCTTTAACAGAGAGTTCGTTATCAATTTCTGTCCTAAGTACTAAAGTATTAACAAAATAGCCTATCAAATCCTCAGTTCCTTTTATATTGCGATTAGCAACAGGTGTCCCTAATACAATATCTTTCTGATTTGCATAAGCAGATAACGTGAGTAAAAACGCACTTAATGTTACAACATAAAGACTAGTATCATTATTCTTAGCAAGTTGAACTAATTTTGTATAAAGTTTTTCATCAAGATCTAAGTTTAAGTCTTTACCGATATAGTCAAATTGACTTGGTCGAGGTTTATCAATTGGAAAATCTAAGTTTTCATAACCTTGTAATTTACTTATCCAATATTCTTCTTGTGTCTTTAGATAGTTTGTATCATTATTATGTTGCCAATTAGCAAAATCATTATACTGATACGATAACTCTGGAAGTGATTGATATTTATAAATTTTTTGAATCTCATCAATTAATATGTTAGTTGACCAACCATCAAACGCTATATGATGAACATTAATTAACAAAGTATTTTCAAAAATATTAACTCTGATAGGAATTTCTTTCTTTAAATTGAATGTATAATTAAAGAATTCGTCATAACTAATTTTTTGGTGACTAATGTTAACTGATTTAATGACTGTTCCTGATGTTGCTCCAACTATTGTTCGTAGTACTTTATGTCTATCCAATACCTTTTTTATTGCATCTTCAAGTTTAAATATATCAACTTTTTCATTCAAGTTTATAATTAATGGAATGTTATATACCGAAGTGCCATTTTCTAAACTATCTATGTAAAGTAATTGTTCTTGTTCAAATGAGAGGACTTCTGCATCGTTTGAATTTTTTGTCAAACTTAATGAAGATTTTTCACTTAAAGATGCAGAAATGTTACGTACTGTTTTTTTCTCAAAAATTGTTTTAACAGGAACATTGATATAATTGGCTAGTTCAATAGCAACAATTGAATTACCACCTAATTTGAAAAAACTATCATTAACAGATACACGATCTAGTTTTAAAACATCACAGAAGGCTTTTGCTACTTCCTTCTCAGCCAAAGTTATAGGTTCAATATACTCATTATTTAAATATGGTTCAGGTAATCGTGATTTATCTAACTTACCATTAATAGTTATTGGTAAAGAGTCTAATTTTACAAAGTAATGAGGAATCATATAAGAAGGTAATCTTAATGATAATCTTTCTTCAAAAATTTCATCTGATACACTTTTATCAGAAACATAGTAGGCGACTAAATTATTTTTAAACGATACAACAGCAACTTGTTTTACAATATTTTCTGAAATAATCGCTTTTTCAACTTCCCCCAGTTCAATACGAAAACCCCTTATTTTAACTTGAAAATCTTTTCTACCAAGATATTCATATGAACCATCCATTCTTTCTCGAAGTAAATCACCTGTTTCATACATAACACCCCCGTCAAAGGGATTTGAAATAAAACGACGCTTAGTCTCTTCTGGTTGATTTATATAACCTCTTGAAACCTGATTTCCTCCGATATAGAGATTACCTATTGCTCCCTTGGGTAATGGATTTAAACTATCATCAAGAATATAAGCATATACTCCCTTTATCGGTTTCCCTATTGACGTATCTTGCACATCATTATTGACAAAACTCATAATGGTAGTTTCTGTTGGACCATAACAATTTTTTAATTTTATTTGAGTTTCTCTATATTTTTCAATGACCTCCTGAGTAATAGCTTCTCCACCACAAAAAATTGTTTTCATAGTAGGAACCTTTGTCAGATCCAATTTCCCAGCAAGTGAAGGGGTCATACCAATAGTATTGATATTATATTTTTTTAATTCAAAGATGAATTTATCAATGTCGTATATTAAATCTGTATTAAATATTACACAAGATTCTCCATGTACAAACGGTCTAACTAAATCATGTAAAGAGGCATCAAAAACATATTCAAAAAAAGCAGCATTAATATTATCTGGATTCATCCCAGAGTTCTCTGTATTAACCACCTCAAAACAATAATTACTTAAATTAACATGTTCTACCATCACACCTTTAGGATTTCCAGTTGTACCAGATGTGAAAATTACATATGCTAAATCATGTGAGCTTATTTCTATATTAGGATTTTGATTTGAGTAATCACCGAAATCTTGCGTCATAAACTCATCATCAATAAGTATATCTGATGTGCAAGCTTCAATTATATAATCAATTCGCTCTCTAGGATACTTTTTACTAATAGGTACGTAAGCTGCACCTATCTTTAATACCGCAAGAATTGCTATTACCATTTTATCACTCCTGTCAAGTAATAAAGGTACAATATCACCTTTTGAAATCTTAAGGTAATTAATCATATAATTTGCTACTGTATTTACTTTACGATTCAGCTCAACATACGTCAAGCAAATATCATTAAATCGTAACGCTATTTTTTCAGGATAAACCACAACTTGTTTTTCAAACTCACTAACAACATCTCTGAATTCATTTGCTGGAGCCTTTTCATATTTTTTGACTTCTACTAGAGGAATCTGACCTAAATTATACGTTGTTTCTGAATTTACTACCCTAAGTATTTGATAAAAAATAGATTCTAGATTTTTAATGGTATCCTTACTAAAATAACTACTATCAAAATTGATATATAATACCTTCTTATTTGACAACACCTCAATTTCAAAAGTTAATTTAAATTTAGCATTTGAAGATTTGTAATTAATCTTTTTAGCTTTTCCATCAAAGTAAGTTTGGTGACTATAATTTTGATATACAAACATACAATCAAAGAAAGGATTTTCTGATTGCTCACTTTCGTGAAAATCTGATACTATTTGGTCAAATTGATAATCTTCATTTTCGATTGCAGTAAGTAAAATATTATTAACTTCATTTATATAATCATCTAATTTCGTATTTCCCTTCGGTTTTACTCTTATCGGTAATGTATTTACAAACATTCCAATACTATTTTGATTATTAAAATTTCTACCGCTTGAAACGGTTCCTATTACGAAGTCACTAGAATTATACATTTTGGACAACAAAATAGAAAATATCGTAAAATAAATTGTATACTCACTCACATTATTCGCTTTTGAAAAGTTTTCAACTTTGTTACTCAAATTAGGTGTGATTTCTGATATAAATGTATCACCTTTATGTAAAGTATTAGGGTAGCATTCCAAATCTTTAATTAAATTAAGTCTTTCATAACCTTTTAAATGATTCAGCCACCAACTTTTTGATTCTTGTAACTTATCAACATGTGTAACAGCATCACACAATGATACTGTGTCTTCAATTAATTCTTTATCACTTAAATAAAAATTTGATAAATCATCATAAAATAATTGCTCACTAACACCATCTGTAATAATATGATGCTTATCAATTAACAAATAATCGCTCTGAAGATCATGAAGTACGAAAATTCTCATTGTTAGACCCTTCTCTAAATCAAACGGTCTGATATTTTTCTCAAAATTAGAATTGTACGCTTCTTCAATAAATTCAAAATTTGCCTTATTTAAAACATCACGCTGATATATCCCATTTTTAAAAGAAAAACTAGTTCTTAATATTTCATATTTATTAGCAAGTAATTCTACGGCTTTTCTAAGTTTTAGACAATCTATTTTTGTATTAAATTTAAGAATGGTTTGTTCATTATATAAAACAGAATTAGGATTCTTACTATGTAATATATACATCCTCTTTTCAGTAGGACTCATCGTATTCGTAGTATAAGTAGTAACATCACCATTTTTATAAGGTCCATTTTCAATACGAAGTGATAACATTTTAATAGAGGACGCTGTTAATATTTCACGACTAGAAATATTTTTACTCGTTAATTGATACAATGCATTTGCTAATTTAATTGCTTGTAATGAATTACCACCTAGGGCTATAAAACTATCTTCTAAACTATTAATTCTAATTCCCAATACTTTATTTAATTGATCAACTAATATTGCTTCACTTTCAGATAATTTACCAATATCAAGAGATAACTCTGATACAGAATTAACTACATTTGGTAACTTTGATCTGTCTAATTTCCCATTAGGGTTTAATGGGAACTCATCTAGACGTATGAAATAATTTGGAACCATGTATGGAGGTAATTTAGTCAATAATTCTGTTCTCAAAAAGTTTTCATCAATTTCATTAGGAGAAACATAGTATGCCACTATTTTAGAATCTTTCTCAATAGTCACAACCTTTTCTAGCTTCAGAATATCTACAATTGCTTTTTCTATTTCACCTGGTTCTATTCTTATTCCATTTATATTTAATTGAAAGTCTTTTCGTCCAACAAATTTAATTTCATCATTTTGAAGTCTCACCCCTAGATCACCAGTTCGACAAATTCTTCCTTCTCCAAATGGATTTTTGACAAAATGACTAGAATCCTCTAAATCGTTAGCTAAATAACCTTCAGCTAATTGTTCACTAACTACATAAATTTCACCCTGCTCACCAGTGTCAACCTCACACATTTCATCATCCAATACATAAACCTTGACACCAGGAATTGATTTACCAATACTATTAACGTCATTAACACTCGAAATTATTTTTGCAGTAGCAGCATGGAATTCCGATTGTCCATATACATTTATTAACTTTATTTTACTTTTTTCAGCTTTTCTATAAAGCTGCTGAGAAATTTTTTCTCCAGCTAAAGCAACCATATCTAGACTATGAATTTTAGATAAATTTAAACTCTCTAGAATAGCCGGTGTTGCTTGAAAATAATTAATCTGATTTTCATTAATATATTCAGTCAATAAAGTACTGTTATCTAATAAATTATTATCAGTGATAAATAGCGTATGACCGTTTAATAGTGCTCCAAAAATTTGAGTTGTTGAGACAGAAAAAATAAAATTAACTATTAACAATACATTGAGGTGTTCAGAAGAATCAAAATTAAAGTACTTAGAAAAATTTTCAATATGAGACAAGACACTTTTATGAGTATGCACTACCCCTTTAGGTCTACCAGTAGTTCCAGACGTAAACACTAAATATGCACAATCGGATAACTGGATGTTATCAACTACTTTTTGACTGTTTTTTTCTTTAGACAGTCTAAAAATTTCAAATATTTTGTTATCTAAAACAAAATTTGATTTAACCACTTTTTTTATATAGTCAATTCTGTCTTTAGGATACTTGTCAGATAAAATCACGTAAGCTGCTCCAGATTTTAAAATAGCTAAAATTGCAACAATCACGTTTTCACTTCTATCAACTAAAACTGGTACGATATCACCATTTTTAACTCCACACTCACTTATAATAAAGTTAGAAAGTTCATCTGAAATACTATCTAATTCTTTATACGTCAAACTTCGTTCCTTAAAATAAATTGCTATTCTATTTGGAGTAAGCTCTACTTGTCTATTAAACGATTCAATAACATTAGCCATCATAATATTCAATCTTTCTAAATATAGAAAAACCCAAATCAAAAAAGATTCAGGCTTTTAAACATTAAATTACATCAATCCAATCACATGGAAAACAATACCAGCAACAAATAATCCTAAAATAATTACGATTGGTGATACTTTTTTCTTAAGCAACCACATACATAACAATGTAAGTAATAAGGCTGCAAGTCCTGGAATAAGAGAATTAAAATTATCTTGCAAAGTAGTCACTTTATGATCAGATAATGATAATCCACCTGCCTGCTGCTCTAAAGCAACCTTCACACCTTCAATTCCTGAGGGTAATTTATCCCATTCAATATATGCACCTTTATCTAACTGCACACTTGATACGGTTGGTTTAAATGAAATCGATACCCATCGATTTACCAACGAACCTAAAATAAACATTCCAAGAATTGAAGCACCTTTTGTAATATCTTGTAAAATGCCACCAGATAAATCCTCTGTAATTTTTGAACCTGCTCTATAGGCAAACTCTTGTGTATACCACATGAATGCAAGCCTAATCAAGTTCCAACCTACAAAATAAATTATCGGTCCCAAGATATTACCAGATATTGCAAGCGAAGCAGCAAGAGCACCCAATATTGGTTTAACAGTAAACCAAAATACCGGATCTCCTATACCAGCTAACGGACCCATCATCCCTACTTTGACCCCTTGGATAGTTACATCATCTACCGGAGCCCCATTAGCTCTCTCTTCTTCTAGTGCTAAAGTTACACCAAGTATAGGGGAAGCTACATAAGGATGGGTATTAAAAAACTCTAAGTGTCGCTTCAAAGCTGCTGATTGTTCCTCTTTAGACGTGTACAACTTTTTGATTGCTGGAATCATTGCATACGCCCAACCACCATTTTGCATACGCTCATAATTCCAAGAGCCTTGAATTAAATTCGAACGAATCCACACAGAGATACGATCTTTTTTTGTTAGTTTAATTTGTTCTACCATTTTGTTATTCTCACCTTTCTCTAAAAATCATCAATGATGTTACCAACAGGATCACCAATATTGGAAGAAGTTCCTCCCCCATTAGATCCCTGTTTTGAAAGGGCAAGGTAAATCAACGCCAATGCAACGCCAATTGTACCTAAACCAATCAAAGTGATTTGAGAGACTGTAGCTAAAACAAATCCAATTGCAAAGAATGGCCAAACTTCTCTGGTAGCCATCATGTTAATAACCATCGCATATCCAACTGCAACAACCATTCCACCACCGATAGCTAGACCATCAGTAAGCCAAACTGGCATTGAATTCAATAATGCTTTAACCGGTCCCTCTCCTATGATTAAAATCAAAATAACAGGCAATGCAATACGTACACCTTGCATACATACAGCAATTAAATGCCACATTTCAACCTTGAACATATCGCCTTTTTCTGCAGCCGCATCCATAAAGTGAACAAATGCAGTTGCAATTGTACGACAAATGATCGTTAGGAGTAATCCTGCCACAGCCAATGGAACAGCAATTGCAATAGCTGAAGATACACCGGCCTTACCTTGACCCCCAAGAACTAGAATTACTGCAGAAGCCACAGAAGCTAACGCCGCATCGGGTGCAACAGCGGCTCCGATATTTGCCCAACCAAGAGCAATCATCTGGAGAGTTCCGCCTAAAATCAAGCATGGCAATAGATTTCCTGTCACCAATCCAATTAATGTACATGCAATCACCGGTTGATGAAAGTGAAATTCATCTAATATCCCCCCCATCCCAGCAAAAAACGCAACAACAACAACTAAAACTATTTGAATAGCGCTTAACTCCATTTTTTTCTCCTTATCAATATTTACATTTTATTTAGTTCAGCTTGTGCTTTACTGATAATTTCATCCATATTTGCCTTAGAATCAGTTGGAACTTTGCGAACGTCAAACTTCACACCAATCTGCTTCAATTTCACAAATGTATCAATATCATTTTGATCAAATGCTAGAACTTTGTTCGGTTGCACTTTACCTAAAGTATGTGCCATTGATCCCACATTCAGTGTTTCCAGTGGTACACCGCCCTCGATTAGCCGCAATGCATCTTGTGGATTTTCAAATAAAAGTAATGCTCGTTGACCACCAAAATGTTGGTCATCTTTGGATAGTCTAATCATATGTTCAATAGGAACTACGTGTGCTTTTACTCCTGGGGGCGCTGCCTGCTGAATCAAACTCTTACGAAGTTCGTCTTTTGAAACTGCATCAGAAACCACAATAATGCGTGTCGGAGAGGTCTCTTTTGTCCAAGCAGTCGCAACCTGACCATGTAACAAACGAGAGTCAATACGCGCTAATACATACTCAAATTTCCCAGGTTTGCCACTATTATTCCCATTAGCAATCACACCTTCAGATGCACTATTATTCTGAAGATTTAATGACTCTGGTAGCGCCTTTACTCCATCCTTAGCTTCCTTAATGATGTTCGCTGCTACCTTATCAACTCCCGCATTAGCATCCATCAATCGTTCAGTGTAAGCTTGAATCAACATTGGCAGATTGAGACCTGTTATGATAACAATTTTACGATTTGGATTCTCACCCACTAAACGACTTGCTTGGTTAAAGGGTGAACCAGACCAAAGATCTGCAAGCACTAGCACTTCGTCATCATAATCAAACTGATTGATGGCGTCACTAAGATATGAATACAAATCATCTGGACCTTCACTTGGCATAAAAGTCACTACTTGAACTTTTTCTTGTTCACCGAAAATCATTGATCCTGATTGATAAATTCCTTCAGCAAACTTACCATGGCTGGCAATAATAATACCGATACCCATGTATGAACTCCTCCTTTTTTTTATTTTTCAATTTCATAAAAAATTCTTACTAAAGATTTGGTAATTTTTTATGATACCGAAGTCCGAGAACATTTTCTATTATAAACCGTTTTCAAAAAAAATCAATACTTTTCAAAAAAATGTGAAATATTTTTCATCATGGTATTTTTCATTATTGCCTTTATTTTTGCAAATTTATTTTATAGGGTTAATAATCTTTCTGGCGCTTCGTTACCTAAACTTTTGCTATTATTAAGGACTTTTACTAATATTTCTACCCCAAGTACCTGTTCCCCATACTTATCAAGATAATGTCCTAGTTCCTCTTGCAGCGCTCTTATTTCTTCAGTCACTTGTTCTACTGTAATTGATTCTGTTAAATTCAGTTTTGAAAAGTCATACCTTGCTAATTTTCGACTATTCGGGTCTTCACTCTTTAAGTTGATAAGCACTTCCGCCATCTTGTTCAAGGTGGCGATTTTTTCATTAGTTTGACTTAGTTTGATATCTAGCTCAGCTATTTCTGCGACCAGGTCGTCTTTAACGTCCTGGTATTTTTTGTCTGTCTCTGTTAACTCAATCAAGAGGTTAATCTCAGAAATCTTTTCTTGAAGTCGCTCAACAGTCGGTCGTCTGTATGGTATTAATCGACTATCGTTGGTTAGCTGTCTAATCAAGGTTCGCCCTTTGATGTACTGATTCTTATCCGAATGTTCTTTGTTATAGACAAAGTATGAGGTTGTCTCACGGATATAGACTTTATATTTTGTCTGATTCTCTTCTTCAAGAATATCTAATTGATAGTTGGGAATGAAAATAAGACCACTCTGTTTAACACCTAATGACACTTTGATATAAATGCCCTCATCAACTAACTTCTCAATTTGGTGCTCCGCAAGCTCCACTTCAAATTCGTGGACGGCATCCCGTTTTTCCTTAAATGTCTCAAAGGCCTCCTCAATCTCTTCAGTGGGCCCCTTATCCTTATCTCGTTCTTCTTGAAAAGCATGGTACTGCTCCTGCAAATTCTCTAATCCTTCTGAATCACCGACTTCCATATTTTTAAAGTAATCTTGAAAAAAATTGACATCATATAATTTCTTGTCACTTATTTTTTTATGACTCAGACTTATCTGCTTGCCATTCTCTTCAAGCGTAAAGACAACATTTTTTTGCTTCAAGTCAATGGTTAGATTCAATTCTTTCGCTTTTGTCAGTAATGCTTCTAAAGAATTGACACGCCCCAAAAGAAATTCTAATCGACTTTCAATCTCTTGCTTGGCAAAATGTGTACGAAAAAAGTCTTCATCATATAAATCTCGTTTACTGAGTTGGCGTCCTCGAATTGGCTTTGTCATAGCTCTATCTGTCATCATGAATCGACTATGCTTCTGACTAAAATCAATATGAACATGTAACTGCTCTGCTTTTTCCAAAAAATCATCAAAGGACTTTGAGTGCTGCATCAAAAAATAAAGACGTTGCTTCAATTCAAATTTATGACTAGACTGCCTATATTTTTGATAGTCACGGTAAGAAAAACGCTTCTCAATAATTTTTGCCCCTGCCATTTTAGAAATGCAATCTGAAATCATGCGAAGGTTTCGTTCCAAGGCATAATTCCATATCAACTTTTTATCTGAATTGCGGTCAATAGCATTGATTAGGATGTGATTATGAACATGATCTTTGTCTGTATGAGTTGCTACGATAAACTTAAAGCGACCTCCTGTCAATTCCATCATAGTCTCGTAACCAATACGGTTAATTTCTTCAGGTGTCAGATTATCTTCAGGAGAAAATGATTGAATAAGGTGATGAGCATGAATATTTTGTTGGTGTTTTTTTTGTCGGTCATTTCTGGATTCGTACAACTTGTCGTTATTGGTAAAGTTGACATTGTACATCTCTACCATTTCTGCATGACTAGGGAAGTCTAAATAATTGCTCATGCCAAAATCAGATACTAATTTCAAATTGTCTGTTTTATCTGGATTGAGAATATACTTAATTAAACGCCTGCGATATTTTTTTCCATGTGTTGCAAAGTGTTTAGTGACTACCATAGAACTCCTTCAGTCTTTTCACTTCCACTTGAAATTCTTTCTCTACTCCAGTAATCAACTCACTAACTCCCTTACTTAATTCTTGTAACTGTTCTTGAGAAATCAGATGACTTTGATTTATCGCACGCGCAATTTGATTAATGTTATTTCCAATCCGTCTCAATTCAAATACTAACTGGTCATAGGTATCCGTGTTAATGGTGACAAATGACATATTGGGATTCAGCAACACTTTTCTGGCATAGACTGAAAAATTTTGACAGTGACTCTTGTCGATTCGCTCATTCAATTGATGTAACTCTGAATCTGTTAGAAATACTTTTTTGAGATTGGTACGATAACGATAAACCATAGCGACCTCCTATCTCATGTATTTTTCACGAAACTCACGACTGAGTGGCTGCACTTGATTGACTTCCGCAATCAATTCTTGAACGCAGGTCAATAAGATTGACACGTGTTCTTGAGTCACTTGATGATTCTCTCTTGCGATAATCAAAACTTCATGCATATCTCGACTAATCTGCTCAAACTTTTGAGATTGCCAAAGGCAGAACCAACTTTCAAAAATTCTATCCTGATAATTCTTTTTCAACAAATTTTGACGAAGAAATTCTGAGAAACTATCCAGTTTTTGTTCCCTCATCATTTCTTTTATCTGTTTTTCTTCTTGTCTCGTGATTCTAAATTGCTTACGAATCAACTTAATTTCTTGTCCCATCCTACTATCCTTTCAATATTATTCTTGTCTGACAGTGTCAGGCTGCCTCACATTGTCAGCACGCTTCCTAAAGACCTCACTCTCTTCTTGTTCGGTCTTTGCGAGCTCAGGCATTGTGGTCACAATACCCAAAAAATCATATCGTCAGCCAACCAAAACTTTCCAGTTTTGACAGCCAACGATAAGATAACTTGGTGGCTTCGCCCCCAAACCCCCAGTAGAAAATCAAAACTTAATTTTCTTAGGAATGATATTAGGATAGCAAGGATGATTTGGAAAAGTTATCACAAAAATTGGTATAATGTTAGTATAAAATTACTTATTCAAGAGGTTATTCATGGTTAAATCATCTAAGCAAATTGAAGAAGATGCTGTCGATTATTTGAAATTGGCATTAAAAAAATCTAAACATATTAACAGAGAAATTTCCGAAGGAGATAGAGAACCCATCTGGGACGGTCATATCTATTTTTATAAAAACATAAAAAAGCAAAATATTGATTTAGTTGAGAGAATTCCAGTTCAAGTAAAAGGTAAGGATGAATATTATAAAGAAAATGTTGGATACTCAATAAACAGGAATAATTTGGAGCATTATCTTACAGAAGGTGGTGTACTCTACTTTGTAGTGTATTTAAAAGATGATATCCCTACCGTCACTTATGCTTCACTAACCCCAAAGGTCATTAAGAAAGTTTTATTAGCCAGCGACAAGAAAAAGAAAAAGATTAAGAATATTTCGATTCATATGAAACCTCTCCCTAACAATGAAGATAAATTAAACTTTGTATTTCTTAATTTTATTCAAAAACGCAAATATCAGAAAGGATTTGCTCATATTGATTGGAGAAGCCAAGAATCTCTCTTTGAAAATTTGGAATCATTTGACGGAGACTTAGAGTTTAAATTTATTGGCAAGGATTATCTAGACATTCTTGATTATGCAATATCTGGTGAGTTAGATCTTTATTACAAACCTAAAGGAGCTATGATACCTGAACCTCTCATTGACGATATTGCTAATTTAAAAATATTTGAAGAAAAAGAAATGTTAGTTCAAATTCAGGGAAAAGATCGTGTATATAAGACAACTTTTGCTTATGAAACCAAGAATGACTTCACCATAGATTTTCATAATGGCTGTTCGATAAAAATACAAAAAACACCTGATTTAGTAACACTAACTCTTAATTACTCACTTTCAAATATTCTCTCAAAAAGACTAGATGGATTAGAGTTTATTATAGAGCTTCAAAAAAATAAAGGAATTATTTTAAACAGAAAAAGACTAGAGTTTAGTGATGAAAATATAGCTAAAATTGATTTTAATTTTCTGAAAAAAGCGTTTAATGCGAACATACGTTTAAAAGAATTAGTAGACAAACTTAAAATTTCTACTGACCTTGACAGTACAGGTTGGTCACAAAAAGATGCTAGAACAATTGAATTATTGTATGATGGTATCGTAAATGAACAAGTGGTAACTCTAGATCGTGTAGACTATAATCCTACTCAAGTCATTCAATTTGCTAATGTACATGTATTACTATTTTTAATTCCAGAAAACGAAGGAACTAAAAGCTATAGACTATATAACTTTAGTGATTACGATATGGTACTAATCAACAAAGATAAACAGTTATTTTCAAAATATGAAACAGTTGAATTAGAGCAGCTACTACTTATTGATAATTTTAACATCTCTGATTATCTTTCATCATATTTGTCAAGTGAAAGTAAAATTGAAAATATGGATCTTGGTCTATTAAAACTAATAAACTACGCTGATTCTAAACACGACCAAAATACCTTGCAGTTTTGTTTAAAATTTGCTCAAAAGCTTGTAGATATGGATAAATCTGAAAATAACATTCTCAATCTACTACAAATTAAAAAGCGTTTAAATAATTTAACACAAAAAGACAGTTCCTATCTCCATTCTTTAATGAATCACAACTCAGTAGAAATTAGATTTGCTACAAATTGTATTTTAGGCTACAAAGATCAAGCAATCTACTTATTCGAAAATGAATTTTCCGATGAACAAAGGGAACGTTTTATTGAATATCCTATATACAATCTCTTAAATCTTTGATTACGATACAATATATTCTAAAAACAGAGGAAGCGTATCTCTGTTTTTTGTTGTTTCAAATAAAATAGTACTACTAAAAATTTGTTAAACCTTTCGTGTTAAAAAAACTCTACTACTTGCATCTTAAAAATATTTTGATATAATTGTTGCATAATAAAGCAACAGGAGTTTTATCTTATGTTTTCTGGTAGCCGTCTAAAAGAATGTAGAATGGAAAAACACTATTCTCAATCTGAGCTAGCTAATCTATTAAAAATTAATAGAGCGTCATACAACAAATGGGAGACTGGTAAATCTGTTCCTAATCAAAAAAATCTTTCTGCCCTTGCAAGAATACTTGATGTTCCAACAACCTATTTTGAATCGGAATACAAGATTGTGAATACCTATCTCCAACTCTCTACGGAAAATCAAGGAAAGGTTGATGAGTATGCAGAAGGATTGCTTCAAGCGCAAGAATCACATGATAATGTTATTCCATTGTTTGCTGTGGAAGTATTATCTGATGTTTCACTTTCTGCTGGTCTTGGGGAATCACTCTTTGATGAATACGAGACAGAGACCGTCTATGCTGAGGAAGAACAGTATGGTTATGATATTGCTGCTTGGATTAAAGGAGACTCTATGGAACCCATCTACCTTGATGGTGAAGTAGCCCTTATTCGTGCTAGTGGTTTTGATTATGATGGTGCCGTCTACGCCCTATCCTGGAATGACTCTGTCTATATCAAAAAACTATATAGAGAAGAAAATGGATTTAGAATGGTATCACTCAACGATAACTACCCGGATAAATGGATTCTTTATGAAGATAATCCTCGTATCGTAGGGCTTGTTATAAGTCACTTTATGCCAGTTATAGGAGCCTAAGAATGACAGTTAATGTTAATGAAATGATTTATCTCAAAGACAATCGTATCTATTTTACACCCTATCTCAAAGAGTATGATATTACTGATCATATTCAAGAACTCATGGAACAATTAGAAGAACTAAAAAGAGGTTAAGATGATGGGCTATATCGATTACTCAAGAGAACCTCAGTCTGATATAGCTTTCGTTGACATGAAATCATTCTATGCTTCGGTAGAATGTGTGGATAGAGGATTAAATCCCCTCCATACTTCTCTCTGTGTCATGAGTCGTGCTGATAACGCTGGAGGTTTAATTTTAGCCTCTTCTCCCATGTTCAAAAAGGTCTTTGGAAAAAATAATGTCGGACGTGCCTACGATTTACCTTTTGACATCAGCACAAGAAAATTTGACCACTATAATGCCAAACGTCAAGGCTTAGACATATCACCGCGCTATATTTCCTATATTGAACATTGGGCCAAGCGAACGCTTATTGTTCCACCACGTATGGATCGCTACATCGAAAAAAATATTGACATTCAACATATTTTCCAAGATTATGCGGCTCCTGAAGATATTCTCCCCTACTCCATTGATGAAGGGTTTATTGATTTAACCTCATCGCTCAATTACTTTGTAAGTGATAAACAGATGGATAGAAAGGCAAAATTAGACGTAGTCTCTGCCAAACTACAACATGACATCTGGAAAAAGACTGGTATCTATTCTACCATTGGTATGAGTAATGCTAACCCATTATTGGCCAAACTCGCTTTAGACAATGAAGCCAAGCGTACACCTACTATGCGTGCCAATTGGTCCTACGAAGATGTAGAAACAAAAGTCTGGTCAATCCCTAAACTAACTGATTTTTGGGGAATTGGTTCTAGAACAGAAAAACGCCTTCACAAACTAGGGATTACCTCTATCAAGGAACTAGCCAATAGCAATCCTGATCGATTGAAAAAAGAATTTGGAAAGGTTGGAGTCCAGTTGTGGTTTCATGCTAATGGTGTTGACGAGAGTAATGTTCATCAACCCTATAAACCAAAATCACACGGGCTTGGCAACTCTCAGGTGCTACCTCGTGACTATGTCAAGCAGCGTGATATTGAGATTGTTCTTAGTGAAATGGCTGAACAAGTTGCCATCCGAATGAGGCGGGAACATCAGAAAGCTACCATTGTTTCCATCTTTGTGACCTATTCTAAAACAGAAATGAAAAAGCCAATAAACGCTCAAATGAAGATAGAACCCACTAATCATACACGACTACTTACCGATACCGTGTTATCTCTTTTTCGTAAAAAATACACTTCAGGAGCCGTTCGTGGGATTGCGGTCAATTACTCAGGATTTGTTGATGAAAGCTATGCCTTAATCTCATTATTTGATGATGTCGAAGCAACCGAAAAAGAAGAAAAATTACAACGAACTATTGACCATATCAGAGACCAATTTGGTTTTTTAGCGATTCAAAAAGGAACTGCCCTCTTAGACAGTTCCAGGAATATTGCAAGAAGTAAACTAATAGGAGGCCACTCAGCAGGTGGCTTAGAGGGATTACAATGATTGACCGATCATACTTACCATTTCAATCCGCAAGAGACTATCAAGACGTTAACATGCAAAAGTGGATGGGTTTCTTTTTATCTGAACACACCTACGCCTTATCAGATGATGATAAGCAAACCAGCTACCTTTCTGACCTATCGCTGAATCAAAAATTAATGTTACTCAGTCAAAGTTACGCTAGTCAATTGACCATACAGGTGACTAGAATACAGAAAAATGAGTGTCAAAATATTATCGGCACCATTCCGACACTATCAACGAATGAGGTCATACTAAAAACCAGTGATGGACATATTTCTATCCCTTTAGAAGATATTATATCTATAACCTTAGTTGAGGAGGACTACCATGAATCAGCTTGAATTTTATAAAAACGAATTACAGATGGACTACTTCAGCGATAGCTACCGAAAATTTGAAAAGGACTTCTATCGCTACTCATCACTTGATACACCACTGACTTTTCTAACAGATGACATCATGTTGGCAATGGCAAAATCTGCTAAAAACTATTTCAAGCTTAATAAAGAAAATGCCAAAGACAATCGTGATCATTATTTCATTTTTAAAGTGGAAACCTTAGCTGATGATCAATTAATAAGAAAATATGTCTACCAGCAAGCATCAACCAGTATTAAACACTAAAAGATTAGGCTTTTGTCGTTGAAATCCTACTCTTTTTACCCACTTTTTGGCTTCTTCGCCTGCTTAAACTGTTCTATCCGTTTTTCGAGTTGCTCAGTCTTTAGTTTATTCTCAGCTTCGGTAATGGTCTCATCTAGGGTAGGCTCCTTTAGTATAGCTTTAGGAGTCTTTTTTTCTTCATGGATAATTTGGCTTGTATTATCAAAAATGACATCTAATAATTGGTTGACCTTATGTAAGTCAGCTTCAGACATTTCTGATAAGCGATGAATGAGACGTTTAAAACTATCTTGATGGTGCGTTTGCTTTTTGAATAACCTCATCTTTTCTCCTCATAAAAAGCTACCCTAATGGGGGCTGCTCTCCCTTACAGATCATCAATAGCTGCTGATATGGCCTGTAATTTTTTATTGTGTTTATTCTTTTCATCAATCAATCGATGTAATTCTTCGATTTTCTTTTGACTTTGAGCAATATCCTCATTATTTTGGGTCATGACATTGGCTAGATGCTGTTTATAATCAGTCGTAATACTTGATGAGAGACTCTTTTTCTTAGCTGATTGTTCCTGCAATTCTATCTTTGATATTGCTTTTTTCTTGGCTTCCTGCTGTTCCGATTCAAAGGCTGCGACATAGTCTACTTCCTCAGATTTAACTGATTCTGGCTTATTAAATAATGCAGCAATCTTCGCACGTTCTTCTGTGGAAGATGTTGGTGTTTTATCATCTAAGGGTTGGTCAAAGTTCCAATCTTTGGTCATGTGTTATTCCTCATTTCTAGTATCTGATGGTCTTGGTTCTTGTTCTTGGCCAAAAGCCTGCGTCAATGCTTCATCAAAAGTCCAGGGACTATTTTGTTGGCGTTTGATAAAGGCTTGATACATTGCTGTTTGTAATTGACTGCGATAAGTTTCTAATTTTTCCGTTTCTTTCGCTACT
The DNA here is from genome assembly GCF_040225085.1 of Streptococcus jiangjianxini. Taxonomy (NCBI): domain Bacteria; kingdom Bacillati; phylum Bacillota; class Bacilli; order Lactobacillales; family Streptococcaceae; genus Streptococcus; species Streptococcus jiangjianxini. Next base: position 34,855 of record NZ_JBEHGL010000015.1, read on the forward strand.
TTTCCCTCTTGCCTAGCTACTCTTTCGGCTAGGCGTTCAATCACACTCATAGGGTATCCTCCTTATCACTTTATAGATTAAGCTAAGAAACTTGATTTTGTTATCACAACTCTAAAATGGTTGTTCTTCTAGGCGGTGGGGTGTTTCTGATAGTCTGTAACCTTACCGGTTGTATCACATCCTTTAGAGAATAATCATTCTGATATTTTACAACATCATTCCAATCTGCTTTAGTTTCCAGTTCCTGTATTAGAGGTAAATCTGTTTCAACGGGAAGTCCTTTTTCAGATAACTTCCGACAAAAGTCTCGCCCTGCTTCATCATTATCAACAGCCAAGGATAGTAATCCTGGGTGGGTCTGAAAGAAGGTAGTCGTATCTTGTATGGCATGAAGGTAATGCATTAATCGACTTGGTTTGATAGTATCTAAAAAATCAAGTTTGCCTTGTTCTTCAGCTGCTAAACGTAGGGTCTGATAAGCAATTACAGAGAGTCTTAAGCCTTCCATAGAGACTAAGCGAACATCCGATAATTGTTTTCGATGTAATTGATAGTAACTCATCATGTCAATAACAGACTCACAAAAAATAAGACGTTTGGGATTCTCTATATCAAAATTCATTCCCACATAACCATGTGAGCCTTTCATGATTTTCTTGAGGTAACCTCTAGCATGTCTCTGGTCGTTTTTAACAAGACCTTGCAGACTTGCTCCCTCTAGTTGACCATGATGATTATAACTCTTAAAGACAAGGACAGATTCTTGAGAGGTTTTGGTCGGATATTGAGCCTGGACTAATAGACCTTGTTTGCCAAAAGCATTGATAACCTCATCACTTAAACCACGTATCTGATTCAAATAGGTTCGTGCTTTTTCGAATGGTTCTTCTCTTAGATAATATCGAAAGGGTTGGTAGGTCTCTTCGATCACCTTAGCCTGTTCAAAGTCTCCGGTTTCAAGATAGGACAGTGCTTCTTTGAAAGATACTCCTGTCATTAACTGAACGAAATCAATCACATCTCCCTGTATGTCACGTGAAAACCATTTAAAGGTATTGGTATCCGCAAAAATCCTAAAGGAATCGTGTTCTGGATGTTCATAGACTTGCCCTGATAGTCGTCTAAAAGAATAACCTAGACTTTCTGCCACGTCTAAAATCGCCTTTTGTTTCACTCTTTCAATTCTTGTCATCTCATCTCCTTATCAAAAAAAGCAGAAGGGTAACTCCTGCTAGTTGCTCACACTTGTAGTAGTGCCTTGAATCTTTGGAATGCGTGAATTTACTTCATCAGAAGGCTCTTTCAACTCCCCTAACTTCCCATTCCAAATGGTTAACTGATTGACAAGGAGTTTATCTGACAATTTGGCATAAGATAGTTTAAGAGAGGTCGTTTCTGTCTGTGTGCTTTTCTGAGCCTTATCGCTGACATCTGACACATAGATAACTTGATAAGTAACTTCCGCAAGGGCTTCATTTTCTTCTGTATTGACATAGATTTGAGAAGACTCAAAGCGATAATCCAACATATAGTCTTCATAGACTTGGTTGATGGAATCTTCTTGACGAGCTAGTTCTTCCTTAAAGGCAGAATCTGTCATATAGGGCTTGATACGGTTGTTATTCTCACCTAGCTTTTCCTTGGTATAATATTGCGTGAGAAATTCCTTGACCAGTTCATCAGAGAGAACACTTGCCTTTTCTTTTTCTTTCTCTTTAGTCAATAGTTTCTGTGCTTCAGTCCGGATTTGCTTGTTAGTATGATTAGTCACGGATTGAGAACCAATGTTGTATCCCATCATCACCATAAAACTAGTCACAGCTAGACCACCAAGACCAATCAAAAGCCTCGCTTTCATTTTGTTTAACATCAATAGTGCCTTCTCCTTTTTTCATAAGATAGCACCATCATAACAAGATTGACTTGGAGAAGTTATCACAAGAAAAAAGGGACTACCTAACTTAGGTAATCCCATTACTCTATGCCATCCGACTTCTAATCACTTTGACAGCAATCCCGAATATAAACAGCACATTAAATCCAATATAGAATGTGGTAAAACTCAAAATACCATTGGTTGCTAAATCCTCCACATAGAGGTATCGTTCTGTAAAAAAGAGGTAAATACCATAGACTTCTATGAAGACTAAAAATCCGATTAATCCAATGATAAATAGGCTTCCAAGCATCTTCGCAATCTGGAAAAGGACAAGTAAAATCAGTCCTATTGCTGCGATAATCAAAAGACTTTGAATGATTTGTTCTATCATATCTGTCTCTCTTTCTACGTTAATTGCTTGCGATAGTAATCAGCCTGTCCCTTGTCTAGATCATCAAGTTGGGCAACCAGATTAAGATATTCTTCTTTAGTCACCTCTTCTAGGTCTGGAAAATCATTCTCACGAGTCGTGATGAGGATGTCTAATTGACCAATGATTTCTCGCTTTGAAAAGCTATAATCGAGGGTTTCATCTTCATATTGCTCCTTTAAGGCTTGATAATTGGATCGATCTTCTGGACTTGTAAAGCCTTGTACTAACCATTCTTCTAATTGATACCGCATTTCTTCTACTGTCTGGGTCATGGTCTGTTCTCCTTTAGTAATTTTTTGATATCATTTTACCGCGTTCATTATTTTTTGTCAGCCTTTTTCTTAAACATCAAGAGAAAGTTGGTGGTCATGTTGTGGTTGGATTGTTTCATTGAACTTAGCTAGTGCTGCATCTATTTCCTCAACCTCTGCTTCTTGTTCTACCAAGGGCGCTAATATGTCATACTTAGCTTTAACCAACTGATAGTTCTCTTCTTTGGGAAAGACCTTTTCCACTTCCACCCTTGCGACTGCTAGCTTATCTTTCAAATTGTTAGTCATTTCTTCTGTCTTTTCTTGGTCCTCTAGAATATGGTCGATGGCATTGGTAATGCGTTGAATGGTTCCCACATCTGATTTTAAGTCTAAAGAGACAGTATACTGATTGCTGCCTGAAATGGCTAAAGACACCATATCTGGCAAGGGTTGACTGGGGCTTCTCGTTGCCATTTTAAGGTCAAATCCCCTAAAAGTCGCAAGCGTTCTTACCTCTTTAGTTTCAGAACGGTTGTAGGTAATGAGTTTTCGCAGATAATCTCCTGCTTCAGCACGGTTATCCATTATCTGATTGTCAAACCGCATGACAAAATCTAAATGCTTGGTTGCTAAGGATTGGGCAATATCACGGTCATATTGACTAAGGCGTTTCTCTAAAACAGGGAGGTTCTGCTCACAGTAGGAAATCGTATGCCGATACTCGTCTTTTGAACGTTTGAAAGCACGTTTTTGGTTCTTTAAGACAGTCAACTCATTTTCTAGCTCCATCTTCAGTTTGAGATAGGGATTACCAGTGGCTAACGCCTTAAAGTCTGAAGCCGTCATGGTTTGTTCGTCAATGTCTTCTGCCGACCTTACGGGATCTTTTGAGGTCATAATCTGCGTGATGTACTTGAGCTTATTCTCTTGTGTCTGGTCGAGTAGGTCAGAGGTCTTGCGACCTCCTTCCCCTCTAAGAACCGTGCATGAGAGTTTCCCCTCACACGGCTCAAGCTTCTATAAGTCCTCGTTAGAGAACCAGCGTGTTTTCTTTTACATTTTTATGACAAGTAGGGTGTACCAATGTTTTTATTGGTTTATGGTTCTTTACTGTTTGATGAACTCGGAAATCTGTTTCTTTGGTAATCTTCAATTCGCAAACTGGACAAATCCCTTTTTGTTTATAGTAAAGTCCGTTAATCACACGTCTTCCTTTTAGTTCTTGTCGCATTTGCTTTTCTTGACGTTCCTCAAAATACAGTTGCCATTGTTCATCAAACGGATTGGCTTCCGCCTTAATTTTAATATGTCGGCGAATATCAGTATCAGAAGCATATTTCAAGCGAAGATAGAATGGCTCGCCATTTTCCATTGTATCAGCAGTTGGAACACTAAAAATCCAACTACGGCTACCAAAGGTATGGAAATATTTATTAGCTACCCACTTTCTCCCTTTTTTAGGATGTCTTCGGACACACCACTGCCATAGACATTGATAAATATCAAAATCAAGTCTTTGAAAGGCTTCTGTTGAAACATTGTGCTTTTGGTAGTTAACCCAACCTATAATAATAGGATTTAACTTACGGATTAACAACTCCTGTTTCATCGACGGATTCTTTTTGATGATATCCCTAATTTTCAAAACAATACTTTCGTAATTCTTTTTGGAGGGTTTGGTTAGTAGTTTTCCGTCGTACATTCTAATGTTTACGCCCAGAAAATCAAAGCCGTCCGTGATATGAGTTATCAATGTTTTCTCTTCAGATAACTCCAAACCACGTTCTTTCAAGAACTGAATAATAACTGGTTTAACCTCATTCTCCAATAGTTCCTTACTAGCACCAGTAACAATAAAATCATCCGCATACCTAACAAAATTGATTTTAGGTGCATAGACTTTACCATTGACCTTTTTCTTTCTGAATGTGATGGAGAGTTTTCTCTCAATACCATCTAGTACCATATTGGAAATGATTGGTGAAATTGGTGAACCTTGAGAACTTCCAAACTCTATTGGAAATAACTTTCGATTTTCAATATAACCACTTTTTAACCATTTTCCAAGTATTGTTTTGTTCATTGGAATGTGTTTCATTATCCACTCATGATTGATATTATCAAAGCATCCTTTAATGTCACCTTCTAAAACCCATTTAGCAGATGTTTGCTTACTCAAAGCTGAGAAACATTGTTCAATCGCATCCTGTGTACTTCTTTTAGGTCTAAAGCCATAAGAATTAGGGTCTGCTGTTGTTTCTGCAATAGGTTCTAAAGCAAACTTAAACAACGTCTGCATTGCTCTATCTGTCATCGTTGGAATACTAAGAGGTCTTTTCTTACCATTTTTCTTAAGAATATAAACCCGTCTTAGTGGTTTTGGACGATAGCCCTTGACCTTTAATTTCTTGATTGCTTGATATTTAGCGTTAGGTGTTAGCCATAACTCTTTATCAACGCCACTTGTCTTTTTACCTTGATTTTCAGTGACACGTTTCACTGCCAAGGCTTTTGCATAGAATGAAGTTGTTAGTAAATGTTGGAGTGATTTCACTCGGTTGAATTTACCCAACTTCCACGCTTTCACAATACGCATTTGTAGTTTTTTAACATAGATTTCAGCTTTCACGAAATCAATACTTTCCCAACTGTTGGCTATGTTAGTAGTAGCACACATTTTACTGTTCATTTGCTTTCTCCTTTCAAAAATTCTACAAGTTCTCTTGTGATTAGAAACCGAATGGAAGTCTGCACTCTTTCGAGTTGAGGCAAATCTTGAACCTCTATCCACCTCATTACAAGATGGCATTCGCTTTTTCCATTTTCCTATACCTGCACTGTTATCAGCATTTCTTACGATTTGCCTTGCTAGAAGCAACAATACAGGCTTACCATGTTCCACTTAATGAACAAAATGATAGGTTAGGCTCCACCTCTCTGCCGGCAGTCATATATCCGTGTAACCCCACTATGGAAAGGGTTATCCGACTGCACACCTTTTGGTTCAGGCTTATCAGCAACTTTAGCCTGTTCAACTTAACGACATTTAACAGTGGTTCACATTTGTTAGCCATACTATCAAGCCTAGCTCCCTAACCGCTTTGTTGCTAGCAGTATCGGTCTCCCCTCACGGTTCGACCTTAAAGTAGGGCTACCTTACGTATCAGCTTACCACATGGCGAACATGCAGTTGATACTTGGCTCAACTAACGGAATAGTTGGTCTGGTCATCATGCCAGACAGTTCAATTAAGCGACTTCATGTCGCACCCAGAGGTAGTTGTCAAATGAGCCTTTTGTGATGTAGTGATAAATATCTACTTCTTGGTGCTGGTTTCCTTGACGAATGAGCCTACCGTTGCGCTGGACAATGTCACTTGGCCTCCAGGGGACATCCATGTGGTGGACTGCTTTCATGCGTGATTGGACGTTTAATCCTGTTCCACCTTTTTCCGTAGAAGCCATGAGAATCCGCACTTCTCCACTATTGACTTTGCGTGATAGAGAGTTTTTCTTCTCATCAGTATTGGCATCATGAACAAAGGCAATCTGCTCTTTTGGAATCCCTCTATCCACTAAGAGGTCTTTTAGTTCATTGTAAACATCAAAGCCTTCTTCCTTACTTTTAGGCGTTCCAATATCAGAGAATATCATCTGCGTGGCTTTCTCATTTTCTCCCTCACGGTAAATGCGTTCCACATTGTCCACTACTTGAAGGATTTTCTGATTGTCCGATAAGGTATAAGCAGGGTCAATGAGACGCATGTCAATGGCTAATTTTCTGGCTTCCCCAGTTATCTTTAACATGTTATCGACACTAGGGTCAACGCTGCCTGACTTGATGGCATCTGAACGGTCTACTAACTCTTCAAGATAGTATTTCTGTGCTTCTGTCAGTTCACTTTCTACCGCAATGACTTTAGCTTCAGGAACAGGTAAATCAAGCATGTCTGAAGTCTGAATGTCAGCTGTTTCCTTATAGATCCGCATAAGTTCAGGCAGATTCACAAATTTCTTGAAGCGTTTCTTGGGTTGGTACTTATCCCCTGTTGGGGCAAGTTCCATTGAGTTTTCGATATTACCAAAAGCTCCAACCCACGAGTCAAAATTAGAGACTTGGTATCGTTCCATGACATCGGGCTGAATGTAGCTCATCATGGTATAAAGTTCACTAATAGAATTTGAGACTGGTGTTCCTGTCGCAAAGACCACATTACGATAGTCGTGTTCTCCTTGAACCTGTCTCACTTTCATTTCCATATCCACGTTCTTTTTAGAAGTGGTGTTGGTAATCCCTGCCACATTACCAAGTCCAGTAATGGGTCTGATATTCTTAAAATGGTGAGCTTCGTCCACAAAGAGAAAGTCAATCCCTAGATTTTCAAATTCAATAAAGGTATCACGTTCCAACTTTTGAAGTTCTTCCAATTGGTGTTCCAAGCCTTTGATAGAACGCTCTGCTTCTTTAACCGTATAATCACTGTCACTACCTTGTTTAATCTCTCGTAATTGGTCCAGCTTATCTTGGATATAGGTGACCTGCTTTTCCCGACTCATAGGGATTTTTTCAAACTGGGAATCCCCAATGACAATGGCATCGTAGTCCCCTGTGATGATCCGTGAGACAAACTGCTTGCGTTTCGCCTTCGCAAAATCCTTCTTGGTTGTCACGTAAACATTCTTGGTTGGGAAGAATTTCATGATTTCTTGACCAAACTGAGCGGTTAGACTAGACGGCACCACATAAAGAGGTTTATGCACCATACCGAGTTCCTTTAATTTGAAACCTGCCCCAAGCATGGTAAGTGTTTTACCTGAACCCACTTCATGAGCTAGAAGCGCTCTTTTTTCTTCCACAATCCGTTGAATGGCATTCTTCTGATGAGGGCGTAAGGAAATATTCTGGGCAAGCCCATCAATGGTTAAATGACTGCCATCATAGACTTTTGAAACCGTACGATTATAAAGGCTATTATAGGTCTCTTCAATCATTTGTTGCACCTCAGGGTAACTGGACACAAAATCTTGGAAGAGTTCTTGAATTTGCATTTCCTTAGCACGAAGAACAGTTGTTTTCTCTACGTCCGTCACATGCTTTTTCTTATCGCCATCTTCCACTTGTTTGGTGATGGTTGGTTGATTGGAATTAAGCAGGTTTTCAAAGATTTTTCGGCCACTATCATAGCGTGACGCAGGCACACCTAGACTTCTATCCGTTGCGGTAGAATACTTGAAGGCAAACTTGGACTGGTAGGACATGGTCCCATCAATCGGACTGACCTCAAGAACAGTCGCTACTTCTTGGTCAGTCAGGTCAAAAGTTTGTCCCATAAAGGTTTCTTGGGCAAATTTTCCATAGACGGCTAGAGGAATCCATCGTGAGCCAATCCGATAATCAATATCAGCTAAGGTCACACGTGGCGGTTTCACTTCTTCTAAGAGAGTTTGATAATAGACCCAAGGAAAATCAGAATTGTCTTCTTTGATAAGCAAATCCACAAGGTCTAACTTCGTCACCACATCGCCTGATAAGAAATCCTGCCGAGACACATAAAACACTTCTTTATCTTTTAGATAGCGTTCTGGGTCTGGAATGACGGCATCTTCCAATTCTTCAATCAAAGTCGCTTTTGAGTCTGTCTGATAAATAGACATCATGTAATCCAAATCCACCCCACGACCATCTGCTAGACTAGAATTAAGAGCATCAAGGGCAGATGAAACTTCCGTCACTTCCTTTTCGGGGCGAACTAGGGCTTTTTCAAAGGCTAGGGACTTGGTATAAATGACTGTCTTACCACTCGGGTCAAGTCCTTCATCCTCTAAACTAGCAAGAAGGGAATACTTATCATCGCTATCAAAGAGGTTACGGTTAACGGTACTATTTAAGTACCCAAAACGTTTGACAAACGTATCATAGGTTTGGTTGAGTTTTCCTAACAAATGATTGAACTCGCCTTTGTCATAGTCATAATAGCGTTGAATGGCGATAACTTCTTGATAGGCGTTACGAATATCGATCATGCCTTTAATCCGTGCCACTTCTTTCTCAGAGAGAGGGGCTTCGTAGAAAACAGTCTTTTTGAAATAGCCCTTAAACCGCCCACGTTTAGTTGTTTCCTCGGCAACATAAACATCAAGAGCTGTGCTATCTGTGACTTCCAAGGCATTAAAACGGTCAATTTGCTTTTGAGAATATTTGGTATCCCAAGCCTTAAAGTTGCCCTCCTCGTCCACATAATAACTAATCTCCTCTGTCTTTGTTCCAACACGGATTCCCTTATTGTCACGGTAATATATCATAGAATCCTTATAGCCAAAACTATATTGGTCTAAAGTGTCTCTGATATCAGGTGGAACAGAGGTATCAATCACCTGCCTTGATATCACATCAGGAGTGATGAAGATGTCAGAGTTATCCACCACTCTATGGGCTTTGACCTGTTTAAGAGCAGTTTGAACATCTTCTATTAGGGTATCCGAATTACCTTTCACAGAAAGTGTCCCACCGTTAAAGTTTCTAACCTCATAGGCCCCAAGAACTTGGCTATTATACTCCCCATCAAAGTAAGGATTGAGCCAAATACGCTCATCCTTGTCGTAACGAATAGCACCTAAAAAGGCAATGTCATCAGCTTGGTAACCCTTATCCATATGTTTTTGGAAGAACAACATGTCTGTTGTGACATTGGTACCTGCAATAGCCTTAAAAGCAGTATCTGGCAAACGCACGCCACCAAGAAAATCAGTTGTTTCACGAATATCCTGGAGAATGTTTTCTGTCCGTTTGTCCATGGTTCCTATTGAGGAAATAATAGCCACTTGCCCACCATCATGCACCAAATCAAGGGATTTTTTAACAAAATAATCATGAATCATATAGGGTTTGTCATAGCGACTATCGGCAATCCTAATATTGGCAAAAGGCACATTTGAAATAACCAAATCAAAGCTATTATCATTAAAAGCAACTGTCTCAAACCCTTTTACCTCAATATGAGCATTCGGGTGGAGGTGTTTGGCAATCGCTCCTGTGATGGGGTCTAACTCCACACCATACAGCTCACTATTTTCTCTCAGGTGTTTAGGCATTGCCGCAAAGAAATTTCCAGTTCCCATCGAAGGATCTAAGATTTTACCTCCTGTAAAGCCATCACGTTCTAACTTCTCCCACATCTGACGGATAAGAGCAGGGTCTGTATAGTAGGCAGTCAGAGAGGACTGTTTCATGTCGGAGTACTCTTTATCTGTGACTAGCGTTTTTAATGCCTCACGTTCCTTAGAAAATTTGGGACTATACTCGTCAAAGAACTCATTAGCTAATCCTCCCCAGCCTACGTATTGGGCAAGGAGTTCTTGTTCATCTGGACTTGCTTCCCTGTTTTCAGATTCAAGAGTTTTAATAAGACGAATGGCCGCCACATTGGTTTCTACTTTGTCCCTAGCTGTTTTGGGATAAAAGTTCGTCAAGTCTTCTGGAAAATGAAAGTCAGAAGCCGGTATCATCTCAATGACTTCAGAACGTTCTGCATCAGTCTCTATTTCAAATGTTTCAGTTTTTTCTTCTTCTCTTTCTATGACTGGTTCCTCTTGACTCTTATCTTCGGTGATAAAAGAGAAAAGGTCGGGCTGTTCTACGCCCTCTTTTTCGTCAACAGAAGGAACATGAAGAGCTTGAGTGATGTCCTCTAAAGTTCGTAGGTAAAGGACTGGATTTTGTTCAATCAGCTCCGATAAATCGTTTTGTAGTTCAATCCGAATGAGATCGTTGAGCTTGGCATCTTCAACAGCCACCACCTGAAACTCCTGTCCCTTATAGGACACCATGGAATCAATTGGATAGCGTTTAAGAGCTTCCTCTACGATAGAATTTTGAGGTGCTGATGGAGACATGATGGTTTCAGGTTCCGATTGCCTTAAATGTTCTCGCCATTCCCTAAAGGATACATCTGGTTGGGACTGTTTATCCCTTTCAAAATTTGTTGCTTCTTCAAGAGTTAGTTCTTCGTGTAAAAAAGCATAGGCAACTGGTCTTAAATCTTCCAAACCCAGCTGACTGCTCAAGAAAAATTCTGTCTTTTCATGAGGTAATCCCATCTGAAGCAATTCTGTCGCAAGGGCTAATTGAGTGACACTTGCTTTAGGATAGCCCCCTAATAAAGCTAGATTGGCATTCTTCAAATGAAAACGCCCTGCAGCATCGATCAGTATCGCACGTTGTTGCTCATCAAAGTTAGCTAAGTCTATCTCTAAACGAGTTAGTTTTTCGGTATTTTCAGCCAAAATCGTTTGACCAATTTCAGTTAATATAACTTCTTCTTGAGGTGTTAGGGAACGTTGTAATTCATAAACTGTCCCATCAGCTTCTAAATAAGTCAATAACTCATCGTCCTCATAAATTGGTATCATTTCCATCTCATGGTCAAACTCCCCACGTCTCAGGTTTGGCGGTTTCGGATAGCTATTTCTCACTTGGTCAAAATGACTCAGTATCTCAAATTTCTGAGCTAAATTCAAATTCTGATAGGCTGGTAAATGTTCTGTTTGCCCTGTTCGCAAATCCAGTTGCGATAGGTCTTCATCAAGTCTTGCGATTATGACAAGCCCCTCTTCACGAAAGGTAATCTCCTGAATAGGTTCTAAGACTACTATCTCTTCTACAACGTCCTCCTTTTCCTCCAACGTTTCCTGAGTACTTACTATTTCAGGTTCATAGGTTAAGAGAAATTGTTCAATATCACGGCTAATACGGTCAGCCAAATTATTGGCCACTCGGTAGACATTAACCAAATTAGCAGCTTTGCCTTTTTCCAAAAGGGTGTTCACTGAAATAGACTGATAGGCTCCTTCTTGATCTAAGAGTTGAAAGCGAGTTGCTAGGTTAAAGAGGGCTACTTCAATCACCAAGGCTTTTTCATCACTTGATAATTGGGGTAACTTCTTTAGTCCAGCTTGACCAAAGGTCTGCGTGTAGCTACTTAGGTCCGTCACTTCGTCAAAAGAGCTTGCCTCGACAAAAGCAGAAACTTCTGTTTCAAAGCGACCCACTTGAACAGGTGAGCTTACTACTCCTCTATGGTTTGTAAAATTGTAAACAATACCGTCCCAGCCTTCATCAAAATGGGCTGCTTGATAGCGTAAAAAAGATGCTAAAAGAATCGGGTCACGTGGCAATCTTGCCCGCAACATCTCGAGTAACTGTTCTTGGGTCATACGTTCCTCCAAATTAAAAAAGGAGCTGAGAGGTATTCTCAGCCCGCTACTTTAGTTTAGGACCAAGGTGCTTTGGTCTTTTTCTTGTGGCCTCTTATCCATCAAGCTAGTTACATAGTGTTGTATGAAATGGCTTCTCTGGTCTAACAAGTCTTTCTGCAAGGCTAAATAGGTCACATCTCCTAAATAATCTTGACTGGAAAGAAGCAAATCTCTTTGGATAATGTCCTGCAAGGTTTCTAAGGTGAGAGATGAATAATCCTCCTCATTCAAAACCTCGTACTGAGCAAGGGACTCAGAAATGTTGTTAGACGCTAGCACTTCCATAATGAAACTACCTCCCTCCCCTGTTCGATAGAGTTTATCCAAGAGGTCTGTCACTTCTTCTTGAAGCTGTTCCTGATAACCGTCTGCTCTTAGGCGTAACTCGTCACTGACTAAAGACAAGTCATCAATGTCCATAAAGTCTTGATAGAGCGTGTCAAGAAGTGACTTGTTTTTGATACTTAACTCCATAGCAAGAAAGACCTTAACCATGTCTTCATAGTTTTCTCGTGCCATATCAGAGAGTGTTTTTGAAATCGTATCATAATTCCAAGTCATAGCTTCTCTCCTTGCGTTGACGGTGAATTGGATTCAAGCCTTGTTGGACTTCTTCAAGGTCTGTCAGTCCATCACTATCTGTATCGCTACTAAAAGGATCGGTTCCTAGAGCTAGTTCTTGAGCATCCGTTAAGCCATCATTATCTGAATCTAGCGTGTAAATACTTTTTGGTTCCATCTAGTTGTCCTCCATTCTTCGTTTAGAAAGCCCATAAGCCAAGCCCAAAAGAAGACCTCCACCAACTAGCGCTAAAAGGGATTGATTCTCTCCTGTATTTGGTAAGACACTTGCTGGAACTGGTGGTTCTTGTGTTAGGATAGGTGGTTGGGGTGGGATTGGTTGATTCGGAGTCGGTGCCTCTGGTTTTGGAGTAGTCGTCTTAACCGTGTTTGAACTGATGGTGTAGCCATTGACGGTATGTAACACCGTATTTTCTACCTCACCTGAAGCAATTCGTTTCATCTGCAAGTAAACATCTGCCTGAAACTCTGATTCTTCTGCTAGTTTTTCAAGGAATTCCTTATCAAACCTAATAGCTACGGTTCCTTTTGACGTGTCTACGTGTTGTAGCGTGTACTTGGTCACTTCTGTCCCTTTTGGTAAAACCGTTCCATCTTTTAGAGTGACATCTACTACAGTATAAGCCTTGTAAACACCATTATAGTCATCATGGCTTTCATCGTAATCATCGTCAAAACGGTACTCGATGAGTGGTGTCGCACGATTACCTGGAATGAGCGCTCCCACCAAACGGTAGTTAAAGACCTGATTCAAGGCAACTTCTTTTCCATCAAGGCCCTTATCCTTTTGAGATAAGTCAAGGACCACATCTTTTTGTGGGTCTAGTTTTGGCACATTATTGACCACAGTCTCTGTCACATAAGCCAAACCAAAGTCAATCTGATAAGCGGTGTTTTCATACTTCCCACCAGTTTTTGTCAGCTCATTCTTAATAGTCATTGGAAGGGTCACCACTAAGGTTTGACCAGTTTTAACATAAGCCTCATAGAACGCTTTTGGATCATCGGCACTTAAAACTTGAATAGCTCCTTTTGGTGTCAACTGACGTTTGGCCATAGCGTCTTGAACCACTTTAGGTGCTTCTGATAATGAGCCATAGGTTTTCACCGAAATCCCTTTGACAAGATTTCCAGCCTTATCCATCACTTGGACACCATCTGTGTTTAGGCTAAGCGCTTCTTCAGGATAGTCATCGACCATGTAAAAGCCTTTAGCAAGAGTATCCTCCGTCACCACCAAATCCTTGTACTGACTGTAATCAAGAGCAATCTTATAGTAATTGACGGTATTAGGAAGAACGGTCTTCCCATCAATAGATACTCCCTCTTTATTGGTATTGAACTTATGTGGCGTTACTTTTGGCACGTGATTGGTCACCGTATTGGTTTCATAGACTTGTCCAAAGTCTATTTGATAAGCCACATTGTCATAAGACTTCCCTGAATTAAGCATGGATTCACGAACAGTCATAGGAGTGATGATGGTGATGTTTTGACCTTTCGTTACATAAGAATCATAGAAAGCTTGAGGATCTTCTGCCGCAAAGACTTGGAAAGCTCCTTTAGGCGAAATCTTTCGTTTCGATAGAGCAGCTTGAAGGGTTTTAGGGGCTTCTGATAAGCTCATGTAGGTTTTTACCGTAACACCTGTGACTGCTTTGCCATCAGCTGTCACAAGTTGAATGCCCGATTCATCTGGTAATAGAGCTTCTTCTGGATAATCATCCACAAAGTAAAAGCCTTTTGCGATTTGAGCTTTATCGGCTTTAATGCCATGGTATTGGTCCAAGTCCCATGACAAGGTATAGTGGTTTTGTGAACCGACTACCATCGGTTTTCCATTGATATCTACCTTATCTTTATTAAGGTTTTGTTTCTTAGGTGCTGGGCTAACAAGAGTATTCGTCACCTCGTCTGTCTCATAGCCATTGCCAAAATCCACTTGGTAAGCCTTATTTCGATAAACCTTCGTCTGACCATAAAGACTATCTTTCACCGTCATTTTTGTGACAAAACTCAAAGACGTGCCTGTTTTGACATACTGGTCATAGAAGGCCTGATTATCTTCAGGCATAAAGACTTGAAAAGCCCCTTTAGGAGAAATCTTAGCATGAGCCAGTTTATCTTGAAGGTTTTTAGGAGCTTCTGACAGCGACGCATAAGCCTTGGCAACAATCCCTGATACGGCTTTGCCATCAGGAGTGGTGATACTTGTTCCCTGGTCTACTAAATCCAACACTTCCTCTGGGTAATCATCTACGAAGAAGAATCCACGAGCAATTGTCTCTTTAGAAGACCTATCACCTTTATATTGATCTAAATCCCAGGTCAAACGGTAATGGTTAGTCGTTCCTAAAGCCACTACCGTATCGTTAATAACCACACCGTCTTCATTTTCATTGCGTTTTTGAGGCTCAATACGGCTAGTGGTGGTTCCATCACCAGGCGTACGCACCGTCACGACATTAGAAGTCACTGTATAGGCATTTGGGGTTTCCTTATTGATGAGGAGCTTATAACTGTTGGAATAGGTCGCTCCATCATTTTGAAGGCTACCATAAATTTTAGGAGCCACCAGTTGATATGACTTGGTAAGGTCTTGGTTGACTTCTTGAAGCAAGGTTTCCTTGGCAGTCAAGGTCACAAAGTTCTTAGCAGCATCAAAGCTTAGGGTGTAATTTCCATTTTCTGCTTGCGTTTTTTCTTTGTCAAAAGCATAGCCTGCTGGAAGGTAATCTTCAAACCTAAGGCTAGTGGTTTTCGCACGATTTGGAGAAAAAGCGTCCACCGTTAAGGGGTAAATGACCGTTGAATCTTTTGCGACAGTTTTGTCATGAAGATTCACTTGGTCTGTATTGACCACTTCTTTCATGATTTCAGGAGTCGTTGTCAGACGATAGTCGTGATAATGAACTGTTGGCACTTGTGGTGCTTTTGGTAGTGGTTCTGGCGCAGGTTCTTTAGGCAAGGTCACCTTGGTGAGTGTCAGACTAGGCTGAGTGACTTTCTCCAGTGGTTGTTCCTTAAAGCTCACAGGTGGCTCTGGGGTAAAGGTCTTTGGAGTAAAGGTTTTTGGTACAACCTTAACGGGTTCTGGAACTGGGTCAAGTTTTGGTGTCACATGTGGTTTTGGGCTATAAGACTTGACGGTTCGTGCGACAGGTAGCGTGTTTAGGGCAAACCAATAAGAGAGACCTACATTTTGAGGCATATCCCCTTGCCCAAAAGTTACGGTGTAGGTATTTCCTGATGTAACCGTTGAGACAATTGCTCCCTTATAAGCATTCTTACTATATGACGTATCCCATTCTTCAGGAAGCTTCAAATCACTGGCACGGTTTGACCCAAGTGAGCGAGCTAAGCCTTCATTTGTTACTTTAATGGTTGAGCCATTGATAGGGACAAACTTGCCTGATGTGTCTTTAACATACTCTAACCCAATGTCATTATGGTTGAGCGAGGAGTGGGTAAAGACACCTGGTTTTTCCTTGGTGAAGCTAACTTGTGAGCCATCTTCTAAGAAATACTTGGCTTTGACACGAAACTCCATCTTGTCTGTTCGCCAATTACCTGTCCCATCGTTACGGTAAGCAATAAAGCCTTCTGTTGGATCGTTTGGCACAACCAACTGCACAGCATTGGTCCCAGTTGGTGACACCAGATTAGTGATGTCATAAGCAACTTTGGTAATCTTTTTACCATCAAAGCTGGCATTTTGAAGGTTTTGATAGGTAAACGAAAGGGTTTCTCCCGTTTTGAAGGTATCATAGACGAAGAAACCAGTAGAATCTAGGATTTTAGAATACCCACCAAGCATAGCATCACCCTTAGCAATAATACGATTTGGTTTTCTGGTATCAGCTGAATGACGTGCTTGCGGTTCCCCATTGTTCAAGTTGAGAGCCTGAGCAAGAGCTTGAGAGATGTAGCCTTCCTCTCCTTTTGAGATGTCAGCTAAGTCACGTTTATAGCGCTCCATTTCTTTGGCATTGTAGGCATCAATGGCTTGATTTTCTTTCTTGGCAGCTTCTTCTTTTTCCTTGTTGCGTTTCGTGATAGCCGCAATCTCAGCTTCACGATCTGTCACCAATTTCTGTTGATCTTTATTGTATTGCTCAATAGCAGCTTGACCAGCCTTATTTTCATCATCCACTGCTTTTTGTCTGGCTTGATTGTGTTTGGTAATAGCTTCATTATCGGCCTTTGCCTTAGCGAGACCCGCTTCATTTTCCTTTTGAATCGCCAAGTTCTTTGCGACAACAACGTCTGCATCTTTTTTCTTTGATTGGTATTCTGACAGATTCTCTTTGTTTTCCTTATCAATAGCTGCTAGCGAAGTTGTGTAAGCCTGATAGCCTGAAACAGTTGAGCCATCTCCTGATGGTACTATTTGAGTTGTGACGGTCACATCATGGCTTTTGATTTTTGAAGCTGTGCTATCCACTAAACGGTTCAAGGTGTTTCCTGCTTGTGTGGCTTCTTTATAGCTAGCCTCTAATGCGGCATTCCCTTTTTCAACACGTGTTTTATCTTGTTCATAAGTTGCTTTATCAGCTTTATACGTATTTGTCACCTGAGTGATGTCCTCAGCTTGTTTAGCAGCGTCCACTTCAGCGGTGCCCAATTGCTTACTGGTATCACTCGCAGAGGTCGTATTGCCCAAATCCATCGGCTTATCTTGAACAGTATTAACCCCTTCAGAAGCTGCTTGATTGACAGCTTGTGTTACCGTATCATGAGGAACGGTAACTGTGATAGCTCCATCTGATTGACCAGTTGACGCAAGGCTATCAGTCTGTTCCGCAACTGGTGCGGGTTGAGCTTCTGGTAAGTTGGTCGCAGGATTTTCCGTTAACTGAACGGTTTTATCTAGCAAGGGTGTTACCACTTCGTCAGCCTGTGCTACTTGGCTACCCCAACCGACAACAGCTGTCACCATAGTTCCAAGAGCTACCGAACAGAGTGTTCTGTACTTCTTACTTTTACGGAAGACATGCTTTTCTGCTTTTTCCTGATTGACTAAAAAGTGATGATGACATTGTTTGGTCATAAAAAGTCCTTCTTTTCTTTTGATAAGTAGCAACCATCTGTTACTCTTTCCCCATCATAGAAAAGACGACTTGATTTTGGTATCACATCAAAAAAGGACAAAGAAAAAAAGCCACCCACAAAAAGTGGATGACTAACTGACAAGAATAAAACGTTAAAATGCTTACCTTGTTAAAAAGTCTCTTAAAATATCAAAAACCTCAGCTTTTGTAAGCATAATATCTGAATTTTGAGGAATTGATTCAATGTTCAAAGCCAATAAATCAATGAATCTAATCATATCTTTCTTAACGGTATCAGGCACTTCTAAATCTGATAAACGTTCCCCTTCATGGAGGAGAGCCGCAAGGCGTGTCACATCGTTCAAGTGCTTTTTAATTTTCTTACTTAAACCTTGTGCCCCATTCGTTACACGATCCGTCATATCTAACCAAGCTTTTGCCTTAAAGACAATTAAACCTCTATTACTCAAAACTGAGTATCCTTCTACCACTTCTCGTTCCTTTACCAGCAATTGATAATAGTCCTCATCTAATAATAAGGCGGATAGGCTGGCATCTTCATCAAAATGAACTGGTGTTTCTCGACCAAGTTTTTTCAAAGGATATTCAGGCAAAATACTAAACAGTTCAATCATTTCTGGAAAACCAGCTTTCTTAGTTGTAAAACGAAAGAGTTGAGCCTTATTATCTTTTTGACTACCTTCATATTCACCAAGTTCCAAGAATTTAATCAATGTGTTATAAAAATCTTTATTTTTTAACTCATCAATAATGACCATATCGTAGTCTTTTGTTGTACGACTTTCGAATCCTTTCGCATCTAAGACAATAGAGGTTGCTGTTCCACCAATTAGGACATAATAATCTTGATAGTTATGAAACATTTCTTGAAAAATGGGTTTTAAATTTGCTGGCATGTTATTCTCCTAATAAGTTTAAAATTTTATTATCTAGCAGTTCAACTTCCTCTTCAATTCGGGGGTCCTCATCATCTTTTAGGATTAAATAGAGAGAAATTGGATCAACTAAGGTCACATGTGTATCACCAATCCATTTGTTTTTATTGTAATCAAAAGGAACTGGATCATAATTCCAAATTTCAAGTCGATGACCTTGAAGGATATGTTGCTGAAGGCTCGATTCGAAGTCCTTATATATTTTTCTTGAAATCGCATAGTTTCCATATTTTTCTGAATCCGCAAGCATACTAAGACACGATAAGGCTTTAACATAACTCGTTTTAAATAAAATCTTATCTTTTAATTTTTGAAAATCTTTATCACTAATCGTAATAACTTCCCTGATTGGACTATCCAAAAACGCTTTAGATTCTTCAAATACGACACTTTTTGGCTTCGCAAATTGGTAAGACTTCTGCTTATTTTGAAGCCAACCACGCTCTTTAAAACTTCTAAAATATCGATATAAACTGGGCACAGAGAGAGAAGTTAACTGACTGATTTCTTCCATGTCAATGATTAAACCTTTAGTATGCAGTAATAAGGTAATCAATAACTTTTGTTCAGACGCAGATAACAGATCATGAGGCTCAAATTGTTTCGGTGTTTTAGAAAATAAAAAACCTAGTTGTGGGACAAACACATTTTCTTGATAATCAAGATAAGAGGCTCCAATCTGCAATAATTTCTTCTTCTGCTCGTCAGTGAGTTTATTAAAAACAAGAACAATATCTTGTTCAACTTGCTTTTGAATAAATTGAACCTGTTTGACAAAGTTTTCTAAACTTCCTGGCCTTTTCTCTTTAATTAAAAGAAAGGTGTTATCCTGCACAGTTAAAGTTGAAAATTCGTATCTTCTTTGGAAAACGATAGGCAACTCTAGGGTTATTGGCTGTATTTGAGCTTCAAAATGAAAAGCACTTATGACACTCTTGATTTTAAAAATATCCATTATCAGCTCCTTATTATCATTATAATTGTATTTTATCAAAATCAATGATAAAATACAATTTTTTTGATAAAAAACAATATGCTAACAAATATATGAGTTGTTAGCATATTGTTTTTTATTTCGTTGTATAAGCAAAACTAATCGTACTATCGACTCCTGATAACTTACGGAAAGTATAGTTAGGATTCCCATTGACATTGGTCTCTGAGATAAGAAAAGACCCATCAGAGTAAACCTTCTCCACAAAAGCCACATGACCATATGCTGCTAAAGTTCCATGACTACCCCCTGCAAAGGAGATAATAGCACCTGCTTTTGGAGTTGTTCCAGTCTCTCCACCAAGTTGCGCTGCAGTCCTTACCCAATCTTGACCATTTCCCATGGTGCTTATAATTGAGATTTTCTCACCATTTCTTCCTTTGAGTTTCAAGCCCAGCTGGTTGATACGAGCGGCAACTCCCCAGGTACATTGACCATAAGCATAGCCCATACCGTCACCACCACCTGGAACGGAGTTATCATAAAGGTCTCCTCGAACAGCTTCTAAAGCTTTCGGATCACTTTGAGCAGTTCCACCATTGGGTTGGCTAAAGCCTTTCTCAATTTGGTAAAACCATTCCGTTGCCCTTGTTTGACGTTCTAGGAGCTTATCACCACTATTTCCCTCCCAGTAGATGAGAAAGACTTGGGCAAGGCTGGCTGGACTGCCTGAGTTTTTGAAGAAAGTTTTTAACCAGTTGGTATAGTAAGGATTATCCCCATGCAACATGAAATCCAGTTGTAACCCTAAGTCATACCACTTCTGGTTTTTTCGTTTGGCATATTCTAATAATAAGGTGTGTCTGCGCGACCCATCTGCTGTATCTGTCCACTGCCCTAAGCCTAAGCCACGTCTTAGGATATTAGAGTATTGCCCATTATAGATGGCTGGACCATTAAGGGACAGCCACCCCTCATCGTCCCAAGAGCTGGCAGTTGCCCCAACAGGAGGAGACAAGTAATCTCCTTCTGCACGTTTCGGGTTAATAGATGATTCTACTGACCAATTTCCTAAAATAGCTGCGATAGCTTGATTGGTCGCCCCTTGACTCTTCAAATACTCATAGATGGCTTTGGCTCTCGCAAACTCATCGCCTCCAAATTGACCAATAGTCGGAAGAATCGTCGTTTGGAGTTGAATGACTTTAGGAAAGTAAAAGGCTGGATTGACGTAAACCAGTTTCTCTGAATCATCGTCAACCTTTTGATAGGTCACTTTTAGACCAGTACCATCCTTGGTTTGACCAATCACTTCCCCTGCTTGGACTTTCTGACCGTCTGTCACTCGGCCAGTATGGATATTAAATAGGGTGAGTTGAGCTTTGTTTAGCCCCTTACCTGATGTGATGATGATTCTTTCCCCATTAATAGAAACCTTCCCACCCATTGGAGCCACAATCAGTTGATTTTCTTTTGCTTCTAGAATGATATGGTGATGAAGCGTTGGCTTGTCATCGATCACCTCATAACCATAACGAACTGTCATGGTTAGAGCGTCTTCTTCGGTTTGTCCTTGAAAGGGATTATCCAATTCTTGGAGGGCAAGATAGGTCCCTTCCTCACTTAATTCCTTCAAATCTTCCCTATCGTCATCAGAGATTTTGTAGGCAGGTTCCTTGCTTAATGCAAGCATGTTTTTTAAAGAATCCCCACCGTTCAAGTCCTGCCAAAGCTGACTCAAATAAGCTTGATAAGTTTTATCCTCTTCTTCCATAACCTCTTCTAAAGCATAATCCTGATACTTGAAATTCATAAAAGCCATGACCTCATCAATCTTGGTGTAGTAAGTAATGCCCGTATCGTTGGTTCGAGTGTGCTCCGCATCTTCCCAAGTCATGTGCGTATAAGCTTTGGTCAACTCACTCTCGTCCTGTTGAATGAGACTAGAACCTGAAATTCCAATGACAAAACTCATCATCAGAAGCAAGAAAAACAAGAGACCAGATATCACCCAAGTCATGGGATTGAGAGCAATCGTTGAAAAGAAGGTCAGGCTTCCCTTAATGGCTTGAATAAGTCCCTTTATTCCCGACGTACTGTGTCTTCTGACCTGTTTGAGAAAGGTGTGATAGCGTCTTCTTGGTTTCAAGAGTTTTTGACGAGTGAATCCTTTTCCCTTTTTGAAATTCTGATACCGTTCTCTGCCATGAGCGACTTTCGTCTTAGTAAACCAAAGACCAGTCTGTCCACTTTTTACAAGCAATTTCCCTGATTGATAGGTAAATCTCCCATAACGTCTACCCTTGATACTGGTATCTCTCAGTGTCCTGATTCCCTCTAAATCATCGTCTTGAGACACGACGTCTGCGGATTCTGAAGCTATAAAACGCACCCCCCGTTTGACTTTGGTGGACGGTTTCTTAGCTTTATGAGCTCTTTTCAGCTGCTTCACTTCGTGTTTAGCTGATTTCACCTCTTTTTCAGCCTGAAGGCGCTCAAGAGGTTTCTCTTTTTGAAACTGAAATCGTGACGTTTTTGGTTCTGTTGAATTTTTCTGATAGGTAAACTTAGAGGTAACAGACTCCTCTTTTTCGGCCATCTTGACCTCTGCCAAGTGTTTTCTCGCTACTGCTAGACGGTGTCTGGCTTGAGGAAGCCGATACTTCTTAATTTCCTTACTTTTTAACCATCTGGGAGACACATAGGAGATCGCTTCCTTAAAGGTATCTGTCGCTAGGTCTTTTTCCTCCTGATAGGTTTGTTTCAGAGCCTGACGTTGTTCCCTTGTTTCAGCTTTCTCAGCTCGGCGCATGATAAAGCGTCGTTTCGGAAGAGAGCGTTTTAGCCCCTTCTTCTCCCTGCGGTAATGGATTCGACTAGCTTTTAGGTTGCTTTGAAAGGTTTTTCGAGCAGCTTTTACTGTTTTCTTATCAGTCTTCATTACTTCCCCTCATCTTTTCTGGATCGGTACTCATGATGTCAAAGAGTTTGGTTTGATGTGGCATTTTGTTCCTAAAAGGAACAACCGTTGAACCAGCCTTGATCAGCCCTGCTCCTTTTTCAGGATTGACCAAGTATTTCTCCAACTCTTTGGATAACCCCAAAAGATGAACCAACTCTTCTCGGTCATTCTTAGCCTGTTTTAAGAGAATCATAAACTCACTATTGGCAATAATCCGCCTACCGTTAGCGTCAAGAAGTAAGGTTTCTACGTTTTGGGTAATACCTGTTGGGGTTGCCCCATACTTACGAACACGGCTCCAGAGCTTAAAGAAGAAATCAGAGGCATACTTATCCAGCAAGAGAAGCTGCATC
The DNA here is from genome assembly GCF_040225085.1 of Streptococcus jiangjianxini. Taxonomy (NCBI): domain Bacteria; kingdom Bacillati; phylum Bacillota; class Bacilli; order Lactobacillales; family Streptococcaceae; genus Streptococcus; species Streptococcus jiangjianxini. The sequence goes on from NZ_JBEHGL010000015.1 coordinate 57,513, forward strand.
TCATCAAAGTAAATCCAGGTTTTCTTACCAAGTTTTTGGTTCTTAACCACACGATTCCAAATCTGGTCAAAGATGACCATGAGGGCAATCTGCTTCAACTCATCACCTAACTTTTTAACATTATAAATGAGAAAATGACTATCGGTTTTGATATTGGTTCGATGAGAGAAAATATCGAGAGAACCTTCCACATAAAGTTCCATATCAAGGGCTAAGTCCTTAGCTTCTTTTTCACTTTGCTTAGAGAGAACAAAGACCCATTCTACAAGAGAGGGATTCTCAAAATGCTTATAGGTCAAGCGTGTCACACGGTCAATCAGAGACTTCTCACGACCATCTATTTTTCGGTCTAAGAGTTTGCCAATCCAAGAGAGAAGAAATTCTGACTTGACTTTAATAGGGTCTTCATCCATGTTGTCATCGGATAAGTCTAAGACGTTTAAGAAGGTGGTTGAATCAGGCGCAATATCAATACTCTCCCCACCAAAGGCTTGACCAATGATACTATACTCGTTTTCGGGATCGACGATGATGATTTCAGTATCACTGTCTGCTTCTTTGAGTTTGGTTGAGATGATTTCATGCTTGGTTGCCATTCCCTTACCAGCACCTGATGTCCCTAGAATCAATCCTGATGGGGTATTGAGTTTCCCACGGTCAATGGTGATAATGTTACTTGAAATCTGGTTTATCCCATAGAACTTCCCTCCCTTTTCCTGAAGGTCTACAGAAGTCCATGGGGAATTAACGGCAATGTTTGAAGTCAAAAGAGACCGTGACACGCCATCAAGATAGTTCTTTCCAAAAGGCAAAAGGCTATTAAAGGCAGCTTCTTGCATGTAGGAAAGATTGTCAATGACCAAATCATTAGAACCTGCCACTTGTTTGATAATATCAAGCGAGTGCTTCAATTGGTCTTCGTTATCCGCAAAGACCCCAATCAAAAAAAGAGTATCAAAGAGCTTGTCGCCTGTTTGGGTCATGGTTTTAATCAGCTCATCGGCTTCATCGATATTGCTTTCCAGAACCTGACTGACCTTTTCAAGATAAACACCTGATCGTGCCATCTTTTGTTGTTCCCCAATTTTTTGAGATTCCATCAGGGTCTTCTTAGTACGGAGCTTGGTCATAGCTTCTGACTTAGCTGAGCCTTTAGCATGGAGACTAATCATCACTTCCAAATCTGATTGCATGAGTTCCCTGAGAAACTTATCTCCCAACTCCATCCCATAATCACGAACATAGATAATCTGTAACAATTTCTCATCAATTTCGCTGTAATTCTTGTGCTTAAAGGACAAACTGGTAGGGGCAATAAAGTGCTTGGTTGTTTGTCCTGAACGCACCAGGTCTTGATAAGTAAAGGACAAATGATTTTCCCCTCGCAACATATCAGCTAAATGGTTCACACGATTCTCACCATTCAGGAGCGTAAATCCAGCATCAATTTCTGAAAAACCACTCTTGAAGTATTCCCCAATTTGAGAAAGGGAACGATAGGCGAGTTTCGGATTTTGGTCTGACTTCCCAAAAGAAATGAGCTTAATAGCTGAAAAATTATTTTCACCAGCTTCAAGGTTATTCTCCATGATACGGTTCAATTCCTCACGGTAAGTGTCATAACCATCTTCATGGAAAGGATACAAAACACTTTTTCTAAACTTATCCAAGTTAACCCTTTGGTTAAAAATAGTGAGTTGAAAGTTCGTCTTGTCATCCAAACTGTTAATCAAGTCCGAGTAGGTTTCCATGATAGCTCCCTTATCTTCAAGTCCCACCGTCTGGTAATTGATATCCCCTAAAAGATAAGACTGGGAAAAATAATCTGGGGTGACTTGCATGAGACCATTTGGGAAAAGCCCTTGGTAAAGAAGCGTGTTGGCGGTTGTTGGCAGCACCTCTTTTTTTGGTTTACGTGTTTTCTTGTGCTTAGAAGAGGTCTTTGGTTTCATTGAGTTTTTTTTGTTTTTCACGGTGTATTCCTTTCTGTCCGGTTAGCGTACGTTCTGGGATGGTCATCTCATAATGCCATCGGAAGTTAAGATAAGTTTCAAATGGTAAATCATTTGGGCGATAGACCCCAAATAACATCAGAGGAATGGTAAAAGTAAAGATTAGCCCATAAACAAACCAGTCCCCAAATTGCCAATAAAAGAGGTTTAATCCTAAGATAAGAATGGTGATAGCAATAGCTGGTAAAACAAAGATGACTTGACGAGTGGTAAAACCCAGCCAAGCCCTATGTTGGACTTTTGTAATGTCCCTAAAAACACGTGTATTCATAAGACTCCAATCTAATTTTAAAAAAAGAATTGGGAGGAACAACCTTCCCAATCCTCCTTACATGCCTAGGATACTTCTAGCAGTCCGTTGACTGCCAACTAAGGCAATGATTAATAAAATAGCCTGTACTAAGCCACCAAAGGCTGTCGCAAGTGTTTCCATAACACCTGCCCCGTTTGAGAGAGCTAATTTCCCAGCCGATTCAAAGAGGGGTACAAGGGAAATAATTAAGAAAATCAAGACTCCTTGGAGCGCATAGACCATGATATTTTTCAGGTAGCCAATCCCAACACTTCGCCAGTCATCACTAAGAAATGTTGGAATGGTTAAAGGCGCAAATGGGATCATGAGGTAGAGTTGGATAAAGCGAATAGTAATCAAGATATTCACCAGCATCACACTAATCAATCGTACTAGCCATATCAAAATAGCAAAGAATCCAACAATGAGTTTTCCAATAATTCCAGACCCTTTAAGTCCTGAAATGGTCTCATAGGCAGTTCTCCCATGAGAAACGATGCCAGCTACTCCTTCAATGATGTGAGAGGCAACGGCTAAGATAGCTTCCACAATCACAGTAGTATTGGTAATCACCACAGCCACCATGATATAAGAGACAATCATAGGAGCGATAGCTTCAAAGGTCATGGCCCCGCCTGAGTTGGCTATTTTTTTAGCCATCTTAGAAAACTCAAGAACAAGAACGACTGCTAAAATAGCCACTCCCAAGGGTTGCATGATTCCCTTTGTAATGGCCGATATATAAGACCACACCGTTGGGTTATAATCCGCAAGGGATTTGACCAAATTAACGGTTGATTCCAAGTCCACGTTAAAGCCTTCAAAGAGGCTATCGCTTGAAATCTTCTCCGAGGCTAGAAAGACAAAAGCTGAAGGTAATGTGTTTATCATGTCATACCTAGCCCTCCTAAATCGTAATTTGGGTGATGAAGGCACCAGCGGCACCTACCATGACGCCACCCACAATTTCCAAGATGGCATTTCGCACACCTGGTCCACCATCTTTGATATTGGTTGAAAGATTAATAATGCCCATGACGACAAGAAAGGCACCTGTCGCTACCATTCCTTTTTGTAAAAGTGCCATAGCTTGGGCGAACATGGAACTTGCGTCCACGCCATAAACAAAACCTGTTAATTTTTGGTTCATACAATTCCTCTTTTCTATTAGTGTAGTGTGGTTTCTGTGCTTAAATCTCTAATCTTGTGGTCTGATGGTTCAAACGGAGGTTCCTCTGTTTCCAGTGGGTTAATCTGATAATGCCACCAACGTTCATCCGACTTCTTATCCGCTAGGAATCGCCAGTTCTTATGTTTCAAGGGAAAATACTTCTTCTCCTTAAAAACAGGAACTCCTGCTATTCTCACCAAGCACTCATCTCGTTTCATGTTTCCAATTTCGTCAGGAGTCATCAAATCTCTTGCGATTTTTTGATGTGAGGTTGAGCCAGACCCTGTTTGGCCATACGACCGACTGGTGTTTCTCACATCAATGGTCTGTTTGCCTAAAAGACCACTCATAAACTTAAAGGTCTCTTCATCATTGCCACCAAGGTAAAGCAAGCTGTCACAGTTTCCAAGAATGGTTTTCCACGCCTCCTTTTCCTTGTAAAGCCCCTGAAGTTGGGCAATGTTTTGAAGAATAGGAACGAGGCTCATGTTCCTAGAGCGAACTGTTGAGGTTTGTTCGGCGAAGTCTGGAATCTCTCCGACATTCGCAAACTCATCCAAGTAACTTCTGACGTGGATAGGTAGTTGTCCCTTAAAGTCCACGTCAGCTTGTCTCGTTAAAGTTGAAAAAACGGTTGAAAAAAAGAGTGCTGAGAGAAACCGAAAGGTGGTGTCGTTATCTGGAATAACGAGATAGACCATGGTTTTCTGCGTTCCCCATGTTTTCAAATCCAAAGTGTCACGTTTGGTTAAATCAATGACAGATTGGATATTAAAGAGGGAGAACTTAGCAGTCGTCACAGCAATCACCGAATCTAAGGTCTTATCCTTGTAGTTTTGGAAGTCTGCCCAGTTACGCATGGTGAAGTTTTCTGTCCCATATGTCTTGGCATAGCTCTCAAACATCACTTCTAAGACACTCTTATCCTGGTTATCCCCTTTGGATAATAGCTTGATAAGTTTTCCGATTTCTGAAAACGCTGGGTAACGCCCACGCTTGCGACGACTGTCTGCTTCTTCCTTGGTACTTCCTGGAGGATTATAAAAATCCACCAAATAAGAGGAAAGAGCACGGACTAAGGTCATGGATGCTTCATCCCAAAAAGGATCACTGCGTGAGCCATTACCCTTGGTATTATTGAAATAGACCGTAAGCATTCGGTTCAAATCATTCTCCGTTTCCACATAACGAAAAGGATTAAAGCCATCTGAGTTGGTCATGTTTACAAGGTCTAGGACTTTGACCTGATAGCCATTTTCTAAAAAGAGCTTTCCTGTCTTTTCAGCTAAATGGTCTTTAGGGTCAACGACAATATTAGAACAGTTGAGCTGAATCAGATTGGGTTTCACAAACCGAAAGGTCTTTCCGCTACCAGACCCACCAATCACCACAAGGTTCTTGTTTCGGTCAAACTGTGGCTTCTTCTTTTCTAAAAGGGTTAGCCTAACGTTTCGGGATAAGATGGTATCGTTCAAAGGATTCTTACTGCTAAAGGCTTTGCGCTCTCTTGAGATCCCAAAACGAGCAGAGCCATACTCAGCCCCTTCTCGGTAACTCTTTTGCCCTGTCGAAATGTAAAGATAGACCAATTCCATGGTTAAAAAGCCTAAACAAAAGCCTAAAAAAGATCTACTAGTGAAGTTGCCATTACACAAGGGATTTAAAACATGCTTCTGTCCGTCTCCTAAGAGATAGGCAAGGCGTTCTAGAGATGGTTGATTTGGAAGACTATCGTAAAGCAAGACAAGACGATGACAGAAATAACCAAAGACAAGTCCTAAGACGCCAAATACTAGAGCTTTTTTCCTGAGTACATTAGAGCGTCACCTCCTTGGTTTTCACAGCAGATGGCTCTGTCATCACAATTTGTTCCTTAGCTTGTGAAATTTCTTCATCGAGGGTTTTATCAAGAGTTAAACCTTGAAGTTTTTCAGGATTGGAAACCAACTTTTGAAGTAATTCATCTAAGTGCTTATCTAAAATCGACTTATCCTTAGCATAGAAATGCAGGTAGTCGTCCTGCCAACTAATGGCAATGGGAAGATTCTCCGACTCCATCAATTCTTTGAATTTGTCGACATCAACTGGTTTATCCAAGATGTCTTTGGAAATATTCAGCGACTCAATGGCATAAGGACTTTGAAGAAGTTCTTCTAACTTTTGAACCCCAATCTTATAAGCTGAGTCTTGAGCTAGGGCTTGTCTAGCAGACCATTCTAAAAGTTTAAGGAAAACCCTAACGGTAAACATGACACTTCTCTCTGCATACTGAACGGCTTGCCGTTCCTGTTGTTCGGATGACATAACTCCCTCCTTTATGTGATTCCCTCATAAACACTAGGGTGCTTTCATGATACGAAAGCACCCTTGATTTTGGTATCACAATAAAGATAGAAAAAAGACGATTCCATTCCAAGACAGATGAACGAAAGTTGACGTCAAACAGTCTGTTTGCCATCTCACCACACTAAGTATTAAACCTAAACTGCCATAAATCCCCCAAGTCATAAGACTAGATGGTTGGTGAGCTAAGACAAAGAGAAAACTCGTTAACAATAGTTGAATGAACGGTTGAGACAAGACTCCCCACAACACTTCTCGATAAAAGACTTCTTCCACTATACTGGCATTAAGGAGAAAGAGGATAAAAGGCAACATTGGTACTTGATCTTGAACAGTCACCAAAATTTGTTGGTTCGCCTCACTTCCTGAAATCATGGCGCTCATGATAAGAGCAATACTTGCCATCAGACCAAGACTTCCAAACAACCAAAGCCCTCTCTTCTTCAAGGATAGATTTCTTTTTGGTATCTTAAACCTTTTCCAGCTCCACAATAGCAGCGCTAATAACGTCACTTGTAAAACCATTAACCATCCACCATTTAGCCAACCAACCAGGTACAAACTCACTAGGAGTACATTGACATGAATGGCTCCGTACATCACTAATAATCGTCCCATCACTACCTCCGAAACAAGTCTTCGTAGTCAATTTCTAGGACCACAACAAGTCTCTCTACCCATCTGACTTGGGGCATGAGGCGATGAGACTTGTAATGGCGAAAGGTCTGATAGAGACGATTAAATTCACTGGGATAGACATACTGACCCTGAAACATCTTGCGGGCTAAATCCGCCCAAGATAAATCCCTATCAAAGACAATCGTTTCCAAATTTTCCCAAAAACGCTCGTTCATAAACTCTCCTTTCCAGTCATGTCCTTAAAAAGACAACGCCTGAAAAACGCCTCTTTCTGTTCTCGTGGTAGAAAGGTTCGTGCTTCTTCTAAGCTCACTTCTGGATAAACCTTCTCCTGATAAACCACCAAAGGTAGACGAAGATTCTGTTCTGGTTTTCGTAAAACCAAGGTCACTAACCCACTCAGTTTCGTCTCTCTGCTGCATTTGAAATGCTTAAGTGATGGTGATAAGAGAGCAAAACAATCACTGCATTTAGTAAACAAGGCCATCAAATCCTCACGTGACAAGTCAGAAACATTTTTACAGCTATAAGAAATACCATGGACGTCAAAAAAATCAAGAAGCCGTTGATTGCGACTGCTATTTCTCCCCAAATAAATCTCTAACATCTCTCCCCTCCTACATAGATAAATCCTTCTCTAATACTTGAGTTGGTGGGGTAAACACTTTACTCATATCAATGGGTGACCTACCTTCACCAAAACATTTCACAGTCAAAAGAGTTGTTAAGATACCATGCTTACCTTGATAGCTATAGCCTTGACCATATGCTTTAAAGGCAAGGTCATTCTCTTCCGTTATAAGAATATCTACTCCATTTTTAAGGTCTTCATTTTGGAGTAACTCTTGTACACGATGTAAGTTTGACTCTAAAAAGTAAGGTGACCAATGATTGTTATGATAGTCGTCAATATAGGTTACTGAGAGTTCACAGTCAAAATCTGGTAAGTCATGGACTAAATTCATGATGTTATCTATTTCTGCTTGATGTATGGTTTCTTCCAGTTCCGTACAGTCCCTAATACTTTTAGTGTGCAATAATTTCATATTCGTCTTCCTTCTCAATCTTTCTAAATTCTCTAGCAATGGCTTCGATAACAGTGACGGTCACACTATTACCAGCCTGTTTGTATAACTGACTTTTACTTGATACGTTCTCTGCTCTTTCATAAGCCCAATCCGGAAACCCTTGTAACCTAAAACACTCCCTAGGGGTAAGTCGTCTGATTCTCAAACGATACAGTTTCCCATTTAGGATTATTCCAGTCACTTCATACCACTTGTCCTTGCGGTACTCCAAAGCAGCAACTACCACTCCCATATTGTCAGAAGTGGTCAAGGTATTTGAAACTCCCTTTCCTACTCGTCCCCTACGTTTGGTAGACTCTGGGTAAGCAAGATTGACAGAATCTCCCACTGTTGCCTTGGCATAGCCCAATTTAGTAGCTTCTTTGATTTTCAAATGCGGTGTTTCTTCACGATAAAGAATTTTCGGAACTTTATCCCCTCCTTGCATGGTGGTAAGCGTTGGAGAAACCCCTGAAAGGTCATAGACACGTCCAGTTTGCACAAAAGAGGTTGGTAAGTTCCCTGCGACAACTACCCCATGTCGGTCTTGAGCAGTTAGGGTAAACATTGGGTCTTGATTGTCCCTGAAGCGTCTCCCATGTTGGCGTTTCTCTAGCCTATCAGGGGTTAAAATTGGGATAGCAATCTTAGCTCCTTCACCTTTCCCTCTCGTAAGGGTTGGTGCTAAGCCACTTGATAAATAGACCTCCCCATTCATCCCTTTCCCTGACGGATTGACGTTGCCTACTCGTTCAAGACCAGTTGAGCTGTTTTCTCCTCTGAGAGGAAATAGGAATCGGGGACAGAATCTTCTAGAATGTCCGATAATAAAAATTCTTTCACGGTTTTGTGGCACTTGGAAATCTTTACTGTTAAGCATCTGCCATTCGACATCATACCCCAACTCATCCAATGTGGTGAGGATTGTTCGAAATGTCTCTCCCTTGTCGTGACTGAGTAAGCCCTTGACATTTTCGAGGAATAAAAAACGTGGTTGGATCTGTTTGGTCGCTCGAGCAATCTCAAAGAACAAAGTTCCCCTAGTATCCTCAAATCCCAATCGTCTGCCTGCGAGTGAAAATGCTTGGCAAGGGAATCCCCCACAGATGATATCCACTTGCCCTCTAAGTTGTCTAAACTCTTTGTTTGTGACTTGTCTAATGTCATGAAATTCTAACTCTCCTTCGGTCTCATAGATGGCCTTGTAAGATTTCCTTGCGAACTTATCAATCTCACAAAAGCCAATACATTCATGGCCTTGACGGGTTAACCCCAGTCGAAAGCCTCCAATTCCTGCAAACAAATCTAAAAACTTCATGTCTCTCATTCCTTTCTGACAAAACTAAAAGGACCTTACTTCTTGCGCAACGTCCTTGTTTAATGATTATTTCCCATTTCTGGGGGAGTAATGATTTCAGTGAGAAGCCAAATCAGCCCTATTCCCAAATGCCAAATAAAATCCAACAAAATATTCTACTCACCTCCCTTTAGCTCTTTTAAGCGTTGTACCTTGGTCCATTCAGATAAGACGCCATTAAAGACATACTCCGCAATCCTTTCTGCACTGTCTGCAAATCTCATGTGTTCTAAAGCGTACTCGTAGCGATTGTCGAAATGAATCATTGCAAAGTCACTCACTGACTGTGATAAGCCAGCTTGCCTCAACTGGTCATGTACCAAACCCCAAATATAATCTCTGTCGTATCTTGTGACTCGGTCCACCTTACGATTAAAATTTTCTTTATCCGTTTTCTGACTTGATAGACTTTCTTTCTCCTCCTCGTCCTCAATGACTAATTCACTATTTTTAGTTTCACTACTATTAGTCTCACTAACTTCAGTCTCACTAGTGGCTGAAGTTAAGACCGGCCCCGACTGATTTTGACACTCCCCTGGTGTTTTTTGAACACTACCCCCGTCTGAATTTAGTGCTGGGGTCACATCATGTTTCAACTCACCCATATAGATTTTATTTGCGAGCCTTCCTTTTTCACTGGAAGATTGTTGGACTTCATCAATCAATCCATACTCCCGTAAGGTTTTCTTAATCGTCAACAACTTAGACTTAGAACAACCAAGCAATGCCATGAGTTTGGAGTTGGAATACACCAAATAAATGGCCCCATCCTCATCTATCCAACCTTTACTCAAAGACAATTCTAGACGGTCTTTTAGAACAGCATAAGCAACCTTAACTTCTAACTTCATATCCTTGTAGCGATCGCTCTCAAACAAAAGTTTTGGAAGTTTATAGTAACGTTCTGACGTCTGATAGTGATTTGCGGTAATACGTTTCATGATTGTCCCTCCAACACTAATAGAGCAACATTTCCTATGTCATCAAACTGGATTAAGCCAGACTGTTCCATCTCAGTAATTAACTGAGTTGCTATTTCAATATTAATTCCCATGATAGCCATGAGATGGCACATCACAATTTGTCGTGATGACTGTTCTTCCTTTTGCATCATTACCTCCTGAAAATAAAAAAGCGAGAACACCTATTAAAATGTTCTCGT